>JAADJB010000025.1 GCA_013151035.1 Gammaproteobacteria bacterium | reverse complement strand
AGTATTCTGCCAAAGATTCCTGTAGCTGATGGCAAGGTTGAGATTAATGGGGTGCTGGTGAATCTACCATCACATCCGCCACTGGTGTTAATTGATGACTGGACTGCAGTCACGAAACGCTGGCCATTCTTTAATTATGATATCTATGCAGAGAGAATGAATAAACCGGTATTACCCTATCTAGTGCAGCTTGATGCTGATGATGAGTATGGTTTTTTGAGATTATGGCCGCAACATAAGGGGGGCAGTAGTATGCACATTGGTTACGCTATTCAATGGTATGCCTTTGCCGCTATTGTTTTTTTTACCTATTTTGGTGTAAACATAAAGAGAGTGGACTCGCAGGAAGTAGATGATGAGTGAGATTGAAACAAATACTAAAAAGAGCGGCATGACCCTGTGGATCATGATTGTCTTGTTTGGCCTGCCTTATGTGGCCGCCATGTATGTCTATATGAATAGTGATGAAATGGATCTGGGTGGTGGTTCGAATTATGGTTATCTGGTGACACCGGCAAGACCACTACAGGATATGGGTTTTACTACCCTGCAAGGTGAGGCATTTCAGTTTTCTTCGATGAAAGGTAAATGGATATTATTGAGTGTTGGTCATTCTGCCTGTGCGGAGGCATGTCGGGAAAATTTATATAATATGCGTCAAATTCGTAAGGCGGTTGGGCAGGATACCAAGCGTATTGAACGGGTTTTTTTGTTGATGGATAATGATCAATTACAAGAATTTGGTGAGCAAGTTAAGAATTACCAGGGTATGACAGTGCTACAGAAGGCGGGGGTACAATATGAGGCCTTCCTGAGTGATTTTGTCTACGATAATAAGAACAAGGTTGAGGATGGCTTGTATGTTATTGACCCATTGGGTAATTACATGATGGCCTATCCTGCCGGGGCTGATCCCAATAATATCCTCAAGGACGTGCGTCGTCTGTTGAAAGTCTCACAGATCGGCTAATCAAGACCTCTTTCGTATGATCAATCCTGCTATCTTTACTCGTCTTAGTCTGGCCGCTTTTTTGCTGGCACTGGTGGTGATTGTGGTCGGTGCCTATGTGCGTCTATCCGATGCCGGTCTGGGCTGTCCCGATTGGCCCGGCTGTTATGGTCAATTAGTTGCGCCGGATGAGCACCATGAGATTAAGCAGGCGATGGATGCCTTTCCTGAGCACTCCGTGGATAGCGGTAAGGCATGGAAGGAGATGGTGCATCGTTATCTGGCGAGTACGCTCGGTTTTCTGATCCTGATAATGGCATGGATTGCATGGAGAAATCGGGGGCATCAGCAACAGTTTTACGTCCCCCTGATTCTGGTGGGTCTGGTGATCTTTCAGGGTATGCTCGGGATGTGGACGGTGACCCTGTTATTGAAGCCGACGATTGTTACCTTGCATCTGTTGACAGGCTTGCTCACTTTGTCGCTCCTGTTCTGGGTATGGATGAAACAGAATAAGACCTTACAGCAAACATTGATTACGGGTCGCAGTGTTTCTAATGGCCTATTATTCTGGGCACGGGCGGGTCTGCTTATGTTGGCACTACAGATTTTTCTCGGTGGTTGGACCAGTACTAATTATGTTGCGTTGTACTGCCCTGATTTTCCAACCTGTCAGGGGGCATGGTGGCCAGAAATGAAGATTTCAGAGGCCTACGTCTTCTTTCGCGAGAGCGGGGTTAACTATGAAGGCGGTACTTTATCGAATGCCGCCGGTATGACCGTGCATACCCTGCATCGAGTCGGGGCATTGCTGACCTTTTTGTTAATTAGTGCTATAGTAATCAGCGTGTTATCGGGAGTTCGCTTGTTGCTTATACGGCGTGTGGCCTATTGGGTCATGGTGTTGTTATTGTTGCAGTTAGGTCTTGGTATCGCCAATGTATTATTGCGTTTGCCACTGGCTTTAGCTGTTGCCCATAATGCGGGGGCAGCGTTGTTATTACTGGCGATGTTGCGCTTGAATTTTCTCTTGCACTATACGAATAAAAACAGGGTTTGATCCATGAGTGAATTAACATTAAGACTGACATCGGTATCTTGTAGTTGTAAGCAATACCTTGCCCTGTGTAAATTAAAGGTAGTGATGTTGATCGTCTTTACCGCCATGGTAGGGATGTTGCTGGCGACCCCACAAGGTCTGCCACTGGAGTTATTTTTCTATGCCAGTCTCGGCATTGCCCTGGCATCGGCATCCGGGGCTGCAATCAATCACTGGGTTGATCAACGCATTGATCAGATCATGGAACGTACTCAGGGTCGACCATTACCACAAGGTGAATTAAGCAGTCGTGCAGCATTGATTTTCGCCTTGTCGCTGGGCGTAATCGCCATGCTTATCCTGGTGCTCAAGGTGAATATGATCACGGCGATATTAACCCTGACCTCGCTTATCGGTTATGCCGTTATCTATACCATGTTTCTCAAACGTACCACACCACAGAATATCGTATTAGGTGGTGCTGCAGGTGCCGCACCGCCTGCCCTGGGTTGGGCCGCAATGACAGGTGAGTTGCCTGCCGAGGCTTTGTTATTGTTTCTGATTATCTTCGTTTGGACACCCCCTCATTTCTGGGCATTGGCAATTAAACGTCGTGAAGAATATGCCAAAGCCGGGTTGCCGATGTTACCCGTGACGCATGGGGTTATCTTCACCAAGCTACACATCCTGCTTTATACCTTGATGTTGTTTGCCGTTACCCTGATGCCATTTGTCATTAAGATGTCCGGGCTGGTCTATCTGGCGGGTGCCATCGCATTAGGTATTGGTTTTGTTTATCATGCCATTAAGCTCTATCGAACAGGTGCCAGTGATGATCACGCGATGAAGACCTTTGCCTATTCCATCTTTTATCTCAGTGCCTTGTTTGGTTTTTTGATCCTGGATCATTATGTGCGTTTGGGGCTACGAGAATATCTAGGGTAGGGTGCGCACCGCGCACCAACATGATCCTCTTGACCCAAAAACCAAAAAACCCACTTGCAGACCTCTCGATAGAGACCTTTCTACGCGATTATTGGCAAAAAAAGCCCCTGTTTATTGCTCAGGCCTTCCCCGATTTTCAGACCCCGATCAGTGCCGATGAATTAGCAGGGCTGGCCTGTGAAGAAGGTGTGGATTCCCGCATTGTGATCGAGAAGGGGGGTGAACATCCCTGGCAGGCGATCTATGGGCCGATGGATGAAGCAATCTTTGCTCAACTGCCGGAAACACACTGGACACTATTGGTTAACGATGTTGAAAAACATCTTCCACAACTTGCCTGGATTGTTGATGCCTTTCGTTTTATACCCGAATGGCGACTGGATGACCTGATGATCAGTTATGCCCCGGAGGGTGGTTCGGTGGGGCCGCACTTTGATCAGTATGATGTCTTTATCTTACAAGCGCAGGGGCATCGGCGTTGGCAGATCCATGAGCAAGCGGTATCTGCGGATAATCAGGTAGAGGATACCGATCTGCGTATACAAAAAGATTTTGTTGCCGAACAGGAGTGGTTGCTGGGGCCGGGTGATATGATCTATATCCCGCCCGGTGTGTCTCACTATGGTGTTGCGACGGATGATTGCTTGAGCTTCTCGATTGGCTTTCGTGCCAGTAGCCATGCCGATATGCTGAATGACTTTATGGGGTTTATTACGCGTGATCTGCCCGCTGAAAAAACATGGAAAGACCCTGCCTTGAATATGCAAGCGTGTGCTAATGAGATTAGTAGCGATGCCATTGAACACCTGCGTAAGATCCTTGCTGAATATCTTGATCCCGCCCATCCAGCTATGGCACAGTGGTTTGGTCGTTTTGTTAGTGACCCGCGAGCTGATTTGTCGTTGGAAGCTGATGAGACCTTTTCCAGTATTGATGAACTTTGTGCACGATATCCCCGATTGCAGCGTAATTCTGCCAGTCGCTTTGCCTTCATTGAGCAGGCCGGACAAACGCTATTATTTGTCGATGGTGAAGATTACAAAGTTAGTCGTTCCTTTGCCGAACAACTATGCGCACAACGTGAAGTGGATATACAGAAATTATCGCAGCAGCTCTCGACAGAAGAAGCCGATCTATTATTGCAGATGTTTGCTCAGGGGCAATTAATTAATCAAGGGGTCAGAATCAAGGGGTCAGAGCTCTTGAAAACTAAGATCACTCAAAAACCGATCAAGAGCTCTGACCCCTTGATTTTTTTTGCGGTTTTTTTTGTGCTGTTCTTTATTGCGTTAGGCATTGACCCTTCCTCCAGGGATGTCTGGATTGCCGAGGTGATCCCGGTGGTATTGATATTCTCCATGCTGGTGATTAGTTTCAGGGCGTTCCGGTTTTCCACTATTACTTATATGCTCATGTCGGTATGGTTGTTCTGGCATACCGTGGGTGCGCACTATACTTTTGCCAATGTACCCGTGCCGTGGTTTTATGATTGGTTTGGTGAGGGGCGTAATAACTTTGATCGTATTGGGCATTTCTCGGTAGGGTTTTATGCCTATGCCATGATGGAGTGGTTATTGCGCAAACGTTATTGTGGCTGGGTATTGGCCGGGTTCTTTAGTCTGTTTTTTATTATGTCAGTAGCCGCGGGTTACGAGATCCTGGAGTGGTGGTTTGCGGCAGCACTGGATCCGGCTAATGGTATTGAGTTCCTGGGTTCCCAAGGCGATCAATGGGATGCACAGAAGGATATGCTGGCGGACACCCTGGGCGCTATCACGGTGATTGTTCTATATTATATGACCCATTGGAAAGAGAAATAAGCTTATGGATTTATTGACCCAGGGCTTATTAGGGGCAACCCTGGCACAGAGTCGGGCATCTCGCGCTGAGATGCGTATAGCGACAATGGTGGGTGCCTTTTCCGGGCTGTTGGCCGATGCCGATATATTCATCTATTCCAGTAACGACCCCTTATTGACGATTGAATATCACCGTCACTTTACCCACTCGATCTTTTTTATCCCGCTTGGTGCCTTGATTGCCTGTTTATTGTTGTGGCCGTTGTTAAAAAACAGAATGGATTTTCGACGTTTATATCTGTTCTCGCTGTTGGGTTATAGCATGAGTGGTTTCATTGATGCCTGCACCAGCTATGGCACCTATTTATTCTGGCCGCTGATTCCAGAAAGGATCTCTTTTAATATTATCTCTATTATTGATCCCTTGTTTACCTTGCCGCTGTTATTGATGATGTGGCTGGCATTGAGGACAAGGCGAGCGGTTATGGCTCGATGGGGATTATTGTTTGCAGTGTTTTATTTGTCACTGGGCGGGTTGCAACATCAGCGTGCCGAGAATGTATTGCAGGAATGGGTTCAGAGCAGAGGACACTCTATTGAAAGATCAGTAGTGAAGCCCAGCCTGGGGAATCTGTTACTTTGGCGTACCGTGTATCAGTATGAGGGCATGCTTTATGTCAATGCGGTGCGTGTCGGATTCTTTACCAACACTATCTATAATGGGGATTCGGTTGTATTATTTCGACCTGAGCGAGATGCCACTGGGTTGGCGCAGGATTCCGTACTCTATCGTGACATCGAACGCTTTACACGTTTCTCGGACGGCTTCGTGGCGATAACCCCGGATAGGCCTGATGTGCTGGCTGATGTTCGTTATGCGCTTCACCCCGCCTCGGTTAGCCCCTTATGGGGGATTACTCTGAATCGACAGGAACCTCAGCAACATGCGCGTTATCAGGTCTATCGAGACTTTTCGCCGCCTGTTCGGCAACGTTTTTTGGATATGTTGTTGGGTAAGGTCGAGGCAGGGATGGCTCCTCTCTAACAGAGACACGCCGTGAAACCATCCACCGGCAATTGCTCTACCTACCTGCATCCTTGTGGTCAATAGTCTCTGTTATACGCAAAAGATTGCAAAAGGCACACAATGTGCTACATTTAAAGCATGAGCTATTTTTTCTGGAATCCTGAAAAAAACGAAGAGTTGATCAAAGAGCGGGGCATCTCTTTTGAAAGGGTTATTCAATATATTGAAAATGAACAGGTTTTAGATGTGATTAAACATCCAGATACTTCTAAATACCCAAACCAACAAATGTTTATCCTTGAAATTGATAATTACGCATACCTCGTTCCCTTTGTTGAAAACGATTCTGAGTTTTTTCTAAAAACTATAATTCCCAGCCGAAAAGCAACAAGAAAGTATCTTGAGGTGAAATCATGACAATCAAATTAAATAAATATGAGAAAGAAATACTCGACTCTTATGAAAATGATGAGTGGGTATCCGTTTCAACTGAACTGGATATTGCTAAATATAAAGCAGCAGCTAAAAACACATTCAAAAAAGATAAAAGAGTCAATATTCGCATTTCAAAAATAGATCTAGATCTACTGCAAGAAAAAGCTCTTATCGAAGGCCTCCCTTATCAAACACTAATGTCTAGTGTTTTACATAAATATGTAACGGGTCGCTTAAAAGACAAAAACGCATAACGAATAAATTAACGCTGAGGGTTTTATGTCACGTTATCGTCCACCACAACCACGTAGTTCGGCTTATATCACCCGCCAGGGCTATGATCGTCTGGATGCTGAACTCGCAGATCTGTGGGTACGACGGCGTGAGGTCACCACAGCGATAACCGCAGCGGCAGCCGAGGGTGATCGTTCTGAGAATGCTGAATATATCTATCGTAAAAAACAACTGTGTGAGATGGATCGACGTATTCGCTATCTACAAAAACGCCTGGATGATTTAACTGTGGTGGATAGTGTGCCCAGCAATGAATCACAGATCTTCTTTGGTGCCTGGGTGGAGCTGGAGGATGAAGAAGGTGAAGTGGTCACTTATCGTATTGTTGGACCCGATGAGTTCGATGTGGAGAAGGGGTGGATTAGTATGGACTCACCCGTCGCTCGTGCCCTGATGAAAAAGTCACTGGATGATGAAGTGGAGGTTATGTTACCCGATGGGGCCTGTCGTTTTATTGTTACGGGGATTGCTTATAAGGAAAGTGATGATAAGAAAACTTGATATAAGTTTTATTTGGCGTATATTGTATAGAAATATTTACATTAATTAGTTAATTTATATATAAAGTAAATAAAAGTTATCCTTATGAATTTTTATTCTATGACCAATAAAGCCATTGCAGAGGCGCTGGGGCAAAGAATTGAGCAACTTCGGCTGGAGCAAAACCGGACTCAGCAACAGATAGCCGATGAGGTGGGTTTATCAAGAGTGAGTTACCGTAAACTGGTAACAGGGCAGGCAAAATTTGAAAATATTATCGCGGTACTTAGGGTGTTGGGTAAGCTCGACCTGGTTGAGCAATTTATACCTGAAGTCACTTTTAGCCCGATGGAACAATTAAAGTTACAGGGAAAAAAAAGGCGGCGTGCAAAATCTGCAACAACATCCAAAAGCAATATAAAGCAGGGTAGTATGAGCGATAAGCTTGTTGATAAAGAACTGGACTGGTAAATGCAAAATCTGGCAGAAGTGCTTTTGTGGGGAGAAAGAGTCGGTGCACTGGTTTATGACCCCGCCTCAAAACTCAGTACCTTCGAATATGCCCCGCAATGGTTAAATAAAGGCGTAGAGATAGCACCATTAAAAATGCCCCTGTCACAACAAAGGTTTCAGTTTCCGGGTTTAAACCCCGCAACCTACAAAGGTTTGCCCGCAGTTTTTGCAGATATTTTGCCGGATGATTTTGGTAATGCTGTTATTGATGTCTGGTTGGCAAGCCAGGGTCGAGACAGTAATGATTTTAATCCGCTAGAACGACTGCTCTACAGCGGTAATCGCGGTATGGGTGCGTTAGAGTTCGCGCCAGCGACTGTGTTGAATAAAAAAAATACACCATCGGCTAATCTGCAACTGCCTTCCCTGGTTAAAATGGCGCAAAAGGTACTCGATCAACGCGTTAGGATTAATCTCGATATTGAGTCTGGATCAGAAGATGAAGAGGCGATGCTGGCCTTGTTACAAATCGGTACCTCAGCAGGGGGTGCCAGAGCCAAGGCCGTCATCGCGGTTAATTCAGACAGAACCGAAATCCGTTCAGGACAGCTAGACGCAGCCGACGGTTTTGAACATTATCTGCTTAAGTTCGATGGTGTTGAAGAACATAAAATTAACAGCGAAACATTCGGTGATCCCCAAGGCTTTGGTCGAATGGAGTATGCCTATTATTTAATGGCAAAAGATGCAGGCATTGATATTTCTCCTTCGGAGTTATTGATAGAAGGTGAACGCGCTCATTTTATGACAAAGCGCTTCGATCGGGCAGGAAACAGAAAGCGTCATGTGCTTTCCTTATGCGCAATGGATCATGCTGATTATAAAAAACCGGGAACCTACAGTTATGAGCAATTATTAGCTGTTACCAGAAAACTACGCTTACCCAGAAAAGATGCCATAGAGATCTATCGGCGTATGATCTTTAATATCGTGGCAAGAAACCATGATGATCATAGCAAAAACAGTAGTTTTATACTCGATACAGCTGAGAGCCAGTGGCGGCTATCACCCGCATTTGATTTGGCCTACAGTTATAAAAAAGACTCCCCCTGGGTGAATTTACATCAGCTATCAGTGACAGGTAAACAAGATAATTTTAATCGGGATGACCTTTTAGCCGTGGGTGATTTAATCGGTAACTTTAAAAAACAGGCTGTTCAAATTATTAATGAAGTGACTTCAGTGGTTTCTAGCTGGGATGCCTACGCCAGCAGAGCCGGGGTGTTCGATGAACTGGCCAATGAAATAAAACAAAATCATCGTCTTGAACTTTAGCGTAATGACGAGTTAATGAGCGGTACTGAAACTGGGATCTTCTCAAACACATTAGCGATGCTCTCCCCATCCCAATAATAAGATAAGTGTGCCCCTTGCCTCATTGAGTATGTTATTACACATGAGTTGTGTCACCTTAAGTATTACGATCACAGTAAAATATTTCATCAATTGCTTGAGAAAACAATGCCTGATTGGGAGAAGCAAAAACATAAGCTTGAGCTGGTGTTGGTATGATTATTCAGGTTATAGTGATTATCTATTCATAGATGCTGTAGGCACGTAATGTCCACTAATAAAACAGTAACCATCGACGGTAATCAGGCAGCTGCCACAATCGCGCACCTGACCAATGAGGTTATCGCGATCTATCCGATCACTCCGGCCTCGCCCATGGGAGAGTGGGCGGATGAATGGTCGGCTCAATCGAGACCTAATTTGTGGGGTTCGGTGCCTGAGATTATTGAGATGCAGAGTGAGGCGGGTGCTGCGGGTGTCATCCATGGTGCCTTGCAGGCAGGGTCGTTGGCAACCACCTTTACTTCCTCTCAGGGCTTGTTGTTGATGATCCCGAATATGTTCAAGATTGCGGGTGAGTTGTCTCCGGTGGTGTTTCATGTCGCTTCGCGTTCGGTGGCGACGCAGGCACTATCAATCTTTGGCGATCATAGTGATGTGATGTGCGCGCGCTCTACGGGTTTTTCCATGCTGGTTTCAAACTCACCGCAGGAGGTGATGGATCTTGCCTTAATTGCGCAGGCGGTGACGCTTAAATCTCGTATTCCTGTGCTGCATTTCTTTGATGGTTTTCGTACCTCGCATGAGATTGCGAAGATCAATGTCGTTGATGAGGCTGTGGTGCGTCAACTGATCGATCAGGACTGTGTTGATGATCATCGTCGACGTGCCTTGTCACCCGAGCATCCGGTGTTGCGTGGTAGTTCTCAAAACCCGGATACCTTTTTCCAGACACGGGAGGCGGTTAATCCTTATTATCAGGCGATGCCGGGTATTGTGCAGCAGGTGATGGATCAGTTTGCTACGTTGACTGGTCGTCACTATCGGCTGTTTGATTATTATGGTGCTGCGGATGCGGAACGAGTGCTGGTGTTGATGGGCTCGGCTGCGGAGACGGTGCAGGAGACCATTGATTATCTGTCGGCGCAGGGTGAGAAGGTGGGGTTGATCAAGGTGCGTCTGTATCGGCCTCTGGATGCACGGGCACTGATACAGACACTACCCTCGACCACTCGATCTATTGCGGTGCTGGATCGTAGCAAGGAACCGGGTGCGGATGGCGAACCCTTGTATAAGGATGTGGTGACGGCCCTGGCTGAGGATGCGATGTCGCCTCAAGCGCGTTTTAATTCATTACCGCGCGTGATTGGCGGGCGTTATGGTCTGTCTTCACGGGAATTTACCCCGGCAATGGTGAAGGCGGTATACCATGAACTTCAACAGGCATTACCCAAAAATCACTTTACTATCGGTATCCATGATGATGTCAGCAATAGCAGTCTAGTATGGGATGAGGCCTTTCGTACTCATGCCAATGATGTAACTTATCAGGCGGTGTTTTACGGTTTAGGCAGTGATGGCACTGTGGGTGCTAACAAGAATAGCATCAAGATTATCGGCGAGACGACGGATCAATATGTGCAGGGCTATTTTGTTTATGACTCAAAGAAGGCGGGTGCGGTAACCATCTCACATCTGCGTTTTGGTGATGCACCGATACATTCGACCTATCTGATCGGGGCGGGTGATGCCAATTTTATTGCCTGTCATCAACCCATCTTTCTCGAACGCTATCCGATGCTGGATTATGCCGCTGAACAGGCGGTATTTTTGTTGAATACGTCAATCCCCGTGGATCAGGTCTGGTCGACCCTGCCGGTGGATATACAGCAACAGATCATTGATAAGCAGATTCGTTTTTATTGTATTGATGCCGATGCGGTTGCTGAATTATCCGGTATGGGTAAACGTATCAATACCATTATGCAGACCTGTTTCTTTGCCATCTCGGGTATTTTCCCTCTGGATCAATCTATTGTTGCTATCAAACAGGCGGTGGAGGAGACCTATGCTAAAAAGGGTAAGCATCTGGTCGAGCTGAATTTCAAGGCGATTGATAAAACACTGCAACATCTGGTTGAGGTTGATGTGTCGGCTCAGTCTGTTCAGGGGCATCATCGTGCTCCTCCCGTTCCAGTGGATGCCCCTGAGTTTGTGCAGCAGTTGACTGGAGAGCTTATTGCCGGCAGAGGGGATGCCTTGCCCGTGAGTCTGTTTCCAGCAGACGGTAGTTATCCTGTGGGTACTGCGGCCTACGAGAAACGTAATCTGGCACTGGAGATACCGGAGCTGGATGCCGAATTATGTACCCAGTGTGGCAAGTGTCCATTGGTGTGTCCGCATGGTGTGATTCGTAGCAAGGCCTTTGATGGTGAGTTGTTGCAAGATGCACCGGAGACCTTCAAGGCGATGCCGATCAAGGGCAAGGATTTTCCTGCCGGGTATTATATGAGTTATCAGGTCTCGGTGGAGGATTGTACCGGCTGTGGACTATGTGTTGATATCTGTCCGATCAAGGATAAGGAAAATCCTGCGCACAAGGCATTGAATATGGTGGACTACACACCTGAACTGCGTACTCAGGAGAATGAAAACTGGGCGTTCTTTCTGTCGTTGCCGGAGTATGATCGTCGTTCGATAAAAACCAATACCATTAAGGGCTCCATGTTGTTGCAACCGCTGTTTGAATTTTCCAGTGCCTGTGAGGGTTGTGGAGAGACACCCTATATCAAGTTGGCGACGCAGCTATTCGGTGATCGTATGGTCGTGGCGAATGCCACGGGTTGTTCCTCCATCTATGGCGGTAATTTACCAACAACACCCTGGACTAAAAATGCAGCGGGCAGGGGCCCTGCCTGGGCGAATTCCCTATTTGAGGATAATGCCGAGTTTGGTCTGGGGATGCGTCTGGCGATTGATCAGCAAAGAGATTATGCCATCGCCTTATTACATCAACTCAGGGCGGAGATTGGTGATGATCGGGTTGAACAGATTCTGCATGCCGATGAGTCTAGTGAAACAGGTATACAGGCGCAGCGAGAGCGCATAATCAGCCTGTGTGAATCCTTGCCGGCGATGCAAACAAATGCTGCACGGGAGTTGTTGGTAGTAGCAGAGAACCTGTGTCGTAAATCGGTATGGATCATCGGGGGTGATGGCTGGGCCTACGATATTGGTTATGGTGGGTTGGATCATGTGCTGGCATCGGGTAAGGATGTCAATATCCTGGTACTGGATACCGAGGTCTATTCTAATACGGGTGGACAGACTTCAAAGGCAACACCACGCGGTGCAGTGGCACGCTTCTCGGCACAGGGTAAGTCGGTGGCAAAGAAAGATCTGGCGCTGATGGCAATGAATTATGGCCATGTCTATGTGGCTCATGTTGCCTATGGTGCCAAGGACGTGCAGACCATTCGTGCCTTTAATGAAGCAGAGGCTTATGCCGGGCCCTCGCTGATTATTGCTTATTCGCCCTGTATTGCACATGGTATTGATCTGAAGGATAACCATCAACATCAACAACTAGCCGTTGATAGTGGGCATTGGCTGTTATTCCGTTATAATCCTGAGCTAGTAGCACAGGGTAAGAACCCTCTGCACATGGATTGTAAAAAGCCCTCGATAGCCTATCGTGAGTTTGCCGAGGTTGAGCAGCGTTTTAATCGTTTGCGGCATACTCATCCAGAGAAAGCAGAACAGTTATTAAAAAAGGTACAAAATGAAGTGTTGCAGCGTTATCATTATTATCAACAACTGAGTGCCATGAATATTGAGAACGAATCTTATTAATCGTTGTCATATTCAAGTGCTTTAATAACTGAACTAGGATAATTACTTATGCGAAATAAAATAATATGGACTGTCATGTTAGCTGGTGTGGTGACTGTGACAGGTTGTGCCAATAATGGGCAGGTGAAGAATCAGCAGGCGGGTGCCGTGATTGGCGGTATCCTGGGTGGTGTGTTGGGTTCCAGGGTAGGTAAAGGGAGTGGGCGTACGGTGGCGATTATTGCCGGGACTATGGCCGGTGGTTATATCGGTGGTTCGGTAGGTAAGTCGATGGATGATACTGATCGTTTAAAGATAGAACATTCCATGGAACAGTCGCGTACAGGAGTACCTACTCGTTGGAATAATCCGGATAGTGGCAATGCTTATACGGTGACACCCACACGCACCTATGAAGAACGTGATGTGGCCTGTCGTGAATATACAGTAGATGCGGTGATTGATGGTCGGACAGAACAGATTTATGGCACTGCCTGTCGTCAGCCGGATGGTAGCTGGAAGGCACAGGATTATTAGGAGTAAATGTTAATGCCACGAATACTATTGTTATTGTTGTCAATGTTGATGTTGTCTGCTTGTCAGGATTCTCTGGTGCGGCCAGAGACGTCCCCTCATTACCGGATCTCAACAGATGCGCAATTGGTGCTACATCGTGCATTGACGATACCCGCCAAAAGTGTTCGAGTCAGGGTGCAGGGCGGCAGGGTTATGAAAATGGGTAGTATTGATATCTATTATCCTTACTGTGAGTTGGAAGTTAATACCCTGTCACAAGAGGATCAACTGATTCAGCCGGATCGTTTTACTATCTACAAAGTGAATCGTGAGGAACAATACTCTTCATTGGATCGCCGACTGGCGGCAATCAATCATGGCGCTGACAATATTTTGGGCTATGTCTCGATTATTGGTTATGCCAATGAGTATTATCTGCGTTCCGTCCGGCAACCGGATGTCACACGTTTGACCTGTTTACACTGGATGGATCCGGGTGATGGTTATTATCCCAGCCTTGCTGAGGTTAAGCAGGCATTGGGGAGTGTCTTTACTCTGGAAGAGTGAGGGTGCTCACCACGCCACAGGTAATTTTGATTGTTGTCAATTCAAGAAGCGACGAAGATTGTAATATATAGATCTGATGATTTCTGTGTGGCACTTTTTTTATTGTGTCCTACCCTTAAAGGAGGTTTATAAAAAACATTAATCTCTCGTAGGGGTATGTCAATATGAAAAACCTGGTTAGTCACTCTCTGATTCTTTTCTTCCTGTTCACGGCACTGTTGTTTTTAAGTGCTTATCAAACGGCTAATGCCGCTTTTATACGAATGAATAATACCTTGGGTGAGGCGGTCGTATACGATGATATGACGGGGCTTTACTGGATGCAGCCGGCTGAGTTTATTGATTTGAATTATTCGGATCAGATGGCAAAAATTGATTACTTTAATTCAATTAATTACTACGGTATATCCGATTGGCAGATGGCGAATTTTGATGAGACCAACAATTTATTTCTTACACTGTGGAATTATTACGCCAGTACCTATCAGTCATTTCTGGATTCTTTTGATGTGACCTATGTCGATCCGGCGTATGCGCATTATGATGGAAGAATATCAAATTCATCAGGTAGCAGTCATTTGAGATACCGCTTCAAGTTGTATCCTAATGGCGCGAGATATAATGCGTATTCCTGGATAAACGATGCTAACCGGTACGTTTCTATTGGTGCTTGGGTTAACTACACCCCTGTGCCTTTGCCTGCGGCTGTATGGCTATTAGTTTTGGGGCTGGTTGGCATGATTGGCTTTGTGTCTGGAAGAAAAAATTAAGCCGGAGTGATTTGATAATGCTACCCAATGTTTTTAATAATGCCTGTCGAAATTTGTCAATCATAATCGTCAGTGTCATCACATTAATATCAGCACCTCCTGTTGAGGCTGTTTTATATAATGTCAGTGCGCCTGCATCAGTTGCTGGTATCGGTTTTACTGGCGTAGTTGATACCACAACGGATATTTTTACTCTGACTTCAGTTACTGATGGGGTGCTTTATCAGGATTTCTGGACCATACCGAGCTCATTGACCATGCCGGCCTATGATTCTTCGGGCGGTTTTTATGATGTCCCTGATAACTGGAATGGAACTATCGACAGTACATGGGGGTTTGTTGGGCCATTACTATCAGCTATTACATTTAATGAAGGGAGTGCTAATGGTGCTTATTCGGACTGGACAACCGGCTGGGGCGCACTGATTAATCCATTAGGAACCTACGTTACATCGCCAACAGAGAGCAATGCTATGTCAAACTGGCCTTATACCTCCACGAATGGCAATGGTTACTGGATTACGCAGCCAGGGCATGGGTTGCTTGCTGTGACGGCTGCTAGTGTGCCTCTACCGGGTAGTGCTATCTTGTTTATTTCCGGTCTATTGGGGATCATTGGTCGGAAAGCCGTATGATGGTGCGTATTTCTCATATTGTTTTTATCAAAAAATAATTGTAAACTCTCCCTTGTAATTGATGGTTCCTTTATTGGATGAAAATGGGAATTCAGACCTACTGTAATTTTGGTAGGCAATCGAAGCTGTCCCCGCAACTGTACGTGGCGAGGCGATAAAAAAGTAGTTAACCACTGGGCATCAGCCTGGGAAGGTTTTTTTACCGCCGTTTGAGTCATTAAGCCAGGAGACCTGCCATCAATGCGTTGTTGTCCGTCTACCGGGGTGTGTTGATGGTATCTGGCTGTTGTCTTCAGTTTAGATTCCCCTTGCATGGAGTAGTTGGCGCGGAAGATCCGTTTAGCAGCGCAGTTTTTAATTAACTGTTTAAACGGAGCATCAATATGCGCAGATTATGTGTAGGTCCCTTATTTCTTTTTTCTTCCTTGCTGGTTGCCGGTGAAACGGCTGTTCCCACGCTTGACCCCATTATTATTACCGCCACCCGTACGGCCCAAACGGCGGATGAATCCCTTGCCTCGGTGACGGTCATCACGCGTAATGATATCGAACGCCAGCAGGCGCAATCGGTGCAGGATTTGTTGCGTGGTGTACCGGGCCTTGCTATGAGCAATAATGGCGGTGCGGGCAAGGCCACCTCGATATTTCTGCGGGGTACAGAATCCGATCATGTACTGGTTATCATTGATGGTATCAAGGTGGGCTCAGCAACCTCGGGTACATTTGCCTTTCAGGATATTCCGGTCGAACAGATCGAACGTATAGAGATTGTGCGTGGGCCCCGTTCCAGTCTGTATGGTTCTGAGGCGATTGGTGGTGTGATTCAGATCTTTACTCGTAAGGGTGATGGTGCGGGTGGATTTAAGCCCTTCTTCAGTGTTGGTGCGGGTAGTTACCAAACCTATAACACCTCGGCTGGGGTCACAGCCAGTAATGACAAGGGCTGGTTTAGTCTTGCGGCTAATGCACAGAATACCGAGGGTTTTAATGCTTGTGCCGGTATCTTGTCAGCAGCTTGTTTTACGGTAGAACCGGATAAGGATGGCTACCGTAATACCTCGACATCTTTACGCGCAGGTTATCGCTTTGATAGTGGGCTGGAGATCGATGCCCATGCACTGCGTTCCAATAGTAATACTGAATTCGATGGTGGCTTTGTTAATGAGTCAACATCGGTACAACAGGTATTAGGTACAACGCTGCGCTACTCTCCAATGGATATATGGCAGTCTTCTCTGGCTATAGGTCGTAGTCGGGATGATTCTGATAATTTCAAGGATGGTGCTTATAAGACACGATTTAACACTGAGCGTGACACTATCTCCTGGCAGAATGATATCTCAATAGGTGGCGGGCAGTTATTGACCCTGGGTGTTGATTATCAGGATGATAAGGTGGATAGTTCAACCGCTTATGTCATAAACTCGCGTGATAACAAAGGCTTTTTTGCTCAATATCAGGGCATGTTTAATGCCCATGATTTACAACTCAGTCTGCGTCGGGATGATAATGAACAGTTTGGTGGTAATACCACGGGTGGTTTAGCCTGGGGTTATGCACTGAATAACGACACCCGTTTGACGGCATCCTATGGTACGGGATTTAAGGCGCCGACCTTTAATGAACTCTATTGGCCGGCTGATCCGGTATGGGGCGGTGGCGGTAATCCTGCATTGCAACCTGAAAAATCACGCAGTCTTGAATTGGGTATCACTGGCAGGGCGAGTCTGGGACGGTGGGCATTGAATGTCTATGAGACCCGCATTAAAAATCTGATCTCAGGCTGGCCACCAGTGAATGTGAATGATGCTCGAATCCGTGGGCTTGAGGCGGTTCTGGGTACACAGCTCATAGGCTGGGATGTGGATGCTAATCTGGGACTGCTGGACACAGAGAACCGTGCGGTTGGGGCTAACTTTGGTAATGTCTTGCCACGGCGTGCCAAACAATCCCTGCGTGTTGATGTTAATCGCCAGTTCGGGCTTTATCGTTTTGGCGCCTCTTTGTTTGCCGAAGGGAAACGCTATGATGATACCGCGAACACGCGTCGATTAGGGGGCTATGCAACACTTGATCTGCGTGCTGAATATCTGTTTGTCAAAGACTGGCGCGTACAGGCAAGAATCGAGAACCTGCTGGATAAGGATTATAATACCGCCGCATTCTATAATCAGCCCGGGCGTGGTCTTTATGTGACTTTGCGTTATCAACCTTGATTGAAGCCGGAGGAGTAGACGATGTTTAATTTAATACGACAGAAAACCGAACTGAGTCGATCCCAAGCCAAACCGAGTCATTCCCGCGTAGGCGGGAATCCACTCTTAATTGCTCTTGCCTTGGTTATTCTGATGGTCATCACACGTGGTCATCACTTTGCCAGTCTGCATGATCTACCTGGGGCATCATGGGCAATATTTTTTCTTGCTGGGGTGTATCTGCGTTCGGCATGGGCACTGGCAGGCTTGTTTGCCTTGACCTGGTTGCTGGATTTTTCAGCCTATGCCTGGGGTGGCGGCAGTCGCTTCTGTTTTAGTCCGGCCTATGTGTTTTTACTACCGGCTTATAGTGCGCTGTGGTTGGCAGGGCATTGGTATGCCCGCCAATATCAGTTTGAATGGCGCACATTGTTACCGTTGGTGATTAGCGTATTGTTGGGTGCCTTTGCTTGTGAAGTGTTTTCCAGTGGAGGCTTTTATTTCTTCTCGGGACGCTTTGCTGAACCAACCCTGGCTGAATTTGGTGTGCGGCTTCTCCGCTATTTTCCAGGTTATCTGCAATCACTTGCCTTCTATGTAGGCATCGCAGCAATGATACAGGGCTTATTTCTTGTGACACGTCATTCCCGCGTAGGCGGGAATCTAATAGGTTAAGGTGATCAGTATGAGTAATAAAGAGCAACGTCATCAGAATCGTATGCAACGCAAAAAGGAAGTGGTGGATGCAGCGATTGAGCAGGCGGATGAGGACAAGGGACTGTTACTGGTGCTGACCGGTAATGGCAAGGGTAAGTCCAGTTCGGCATTTGGTATGGTGGCGCGTGCCCTCGGCCATGGTATGCGCGTCGGTGTGGCGCAGTTTATTAAAGGCTGTAAGGATACCGGTGAAGAGGCGTTTTTTCGTAAGCAACCCGACGTAACATGGCATGTGTTAGGTGAGGGTTTTACCTGGGAAACACAAAACCTGGCGCGTGATATCGAGACCGCACAGCAAGGCTGGGCAGTGGTGCGTTCAATGTTGAATGATGAATCACTGGATCTGATTGTGCTGGATGAGCTAACCTATCCCTTGAAATATGGCTGGTTGGAGATGGATGCAGTATTGGCGGATATTAAAGCCCGCCCATTGATGCAACATCTGGTGGTTACCGGTCGTGCCGCACCCGATGCACTCTGTGATGCAGCTGATACGGTGACTGATCTAGCTGATGTTAAACACGCCTTTCGTGCGGGTATACGCGCACAGGATGGAATTGATAAATGACTACACGGGTGCCACCACAACGTTTTGATGAGGATGAACGGGAGGTGGTTTATCGTGTTATTCGTGAACGCCGGGATATGCGTCACTTTTTGCCAGACCCATTACCAGAGGGTGTGTTAGAACGCATAATCGAGGCATCCCATCTGGCACCCTCGGTGGGTTATATGCAACCCTGGCGTTTCCTGCGAATTACCCGGTCAGGACTGCGGCGTTCGATTCATGCTCTGGTTGAGCAGGAACGTCTGGCAACGGCAGAGGCATTGCCTTCACGCAATGAGGAATTCCTCAAGGTTAAGATAGAAGGTATTCAGGAGTGTGCTGAACTACTGGTCGTTGCATTAATGCCCGAGCGGGAACGGCATATAATCGGACGCAGAACACTGCCGGATATGGATCTTGCCTCGGTCGGTTGTGCGATTCAGAATATGTGGTTGGCGGCGCGTGCAGAGGGTATTGGGTTGGGTTGGGTGTCTTTTTTCGAACCGCAGGCCTTAGCGACTCTGTTGTCCTTGCCGGAGGGTGCGCAGCCGGTGGCTATACTGTGTATTGGACAGGTTGAAAAGTTCTATCCCCGTCCTATGTTTGAAGAAGCCGGTTGGGGGAAACGATTGTCATTGGATGATATCCTGTTTGATGATGAGTGGCCGGATTATGCGGGTGGAACGCCGGTTTCTTATTAGGATGTCGGGTTACGCTGCGCTCAGAGTGCCCTTTGGGTAAACCCAACGAATTAATTTGAGACTCTTTATGCTTACTACGGCCTTATCAGTGATCGTTGCTGTCATTCTTGACTGGCTCCTGGGTGAACCCCGTCGCTTTCATCCACTGGTAGGTTTTGGTTATCTGGCGCAGAGGTTGGAGTCTTGTCTTTACCGTTCATCCCGTTGGCGCGGTGTATGGGCGTTAGCACTCTTGTTGTTACCACTAACAACCCTGACGTGGTGGGTGAGTCAGCAACCCGGTATTATCAGCACCTTTTTTTCGATTGTGGTGCTTTATTTTTCCCTCGGTCACAAGAGTCTGCACGATCATGCGCGACCTATTGCCAGAGCACTACAAAATAATAATGAAGATGCAGCGCGTCGTCTGGTGGCTCGCATGGTGAGTCGTGATTCATCGGCGCTGGATATTACGGCAGCGGCAACCGAGTCGGTGTTGGAGAATGGTAATGACGGGGTGTTCGGTGCCTTGTTCTGGTTTGTTATTGCCGGGGCACCGGGTGCGATGTTGTATCGACTGGCGAATACTATGGATGCGATGTGGGGTTATCGTAATCCGCGTTATCAGGCCTTTGGTTGGGCGGCTGCCCGTTTTGATGATGTGCTGAATCTTGTCCCGGCACGGCTTACAGCAATCACCTATGCGTTATTGGGTAAGACAAGGCAGGCATTTTTTTGTTGGCGTACTCAGGCACCGAGTTGGGACAGCCCTAATGCCGGTCCGGTGATGGCTGCCGGGGCCGGTGCGTTAGGGATCTCGATTGGCGGCCCGGCACGTTATTTGGGGGAGTGGCATCAGCGTCCGGTGTTGGGTATGGGTGGTGCCTCTACGCGTGGTGATATTGAACGTGCCCTGACTCTGGTTCGGCGAGGTGTTGGCTTATGGATTGTTTTGCTCTTGTTGCCTGGTGGTTTTTCTTATGCTTGAACATGGTGGGCGATTAAGGCAAGCGGCGCTGCAATATGACAGACCAATAGATGATTGGCTGGATCTTTCTACCGGTATAAATCCTGATGGCTGGGTAGTGCCTGCTTTACCAGAAGCCGTGTGGTCGAGATTACCAGAGGATAATGATGGTCTGGAACAGGCAGCGCGGGATTATTATGAAACAGATTGTTTGTTGCCAGTAGCCGGTTCGCAGGCGGCAATACAGATGCTACCGAGGCTACGCTCGAGGGGTCGGGTGGGTGTGCTTGCGCCGGGTTATGCCGAACACGCCCACGCCTGGCAGCGTGCCGGGCATGAAGTGGTCGAGGTATCAGCAACATCTGTGGATGAGTTAATTGACCAACTGGATGTACTGGTGTTGATTAATCCCAATAATCCCACGGGTGTGTTTTTTTTACCGGATCATTTACTACAATGGCATGAGCAACTGCTTCAACGTGGTGGCTGGTTGGTGGTGGATGAGGCATTTATGGATGTGACTCCTGAATATAGTCTGACACGCTATAGTCCGCGTACGGGTCTGATTGTATTGCGTTCACTGGGTAAGTTTTTTGGTCTGGCAGGGGCACGCGTGGGTTTTGTCTGTGCGGCGCTGGAACTATTGGATCAAATCCGGGATTTATTGGGCCCCTGGATGGTTAGTGCCCCTGCTCGCTGGGTAGCACATACGGCACTGAGGGATGGTATCTGGCAGGAAGAGACGCGTTGGTATCTACGTCAGCAGGGTATCCGTTTGCACTCACTACTGATAAGGCATGGGTGGAATGTTGAAGGCGACTGTGCCTTGTTTCAGTGGAGCAAAACGGTGCAGGCGGAGACTATTAAACAGCAATTAGCACAGCAGGGTATCCTCATTCGTGTATTTGATGAACCGGCATCGCTGCGCCTTGGCCTGCCGGGTGAAGAGCAGGGTTGGCTGCGTCTGGATGGCGTATTAACAGGGCTTCAGTTATGACAACAACCTTGATGGTTCAAGGTGCCACCTCGGATGCTGGCAAGAGTCTGTTGGTTACAGCCTTGTGTCGTTGCCTATCTCGGCAGGGTGTTCGCGTCGCACCCTTTAAGCCACAGAACATGGCATTGAATAGTGCGGTTACGGTGGATGGCGGAGAGATTGGTCGTGCGCAGGCAGTGCAGGCACTCGCCTGTGGTTTGCCAGCACATACGGATATGAATCCGGTATTACTGAAACCCAATACCGATGTCGGTGCGCAGGTGATTATTCAGGGTCATGCAATAGGTAATATGGATGCAGAACATTATCATGAGTACAAGGCAACGGCGCGTGCGGCGGTGCTGGAATCTCATCAACGTCTCTGTCAGGATTATGATGTCATTATTGTGGAAGGTGCGGGTTCACCTGCCGAGATCAATCTGCGTGACAATGATATTGCCAATATGGGCTTTGCTGAGGCGGTGGATTGTCCGGTGATCTTGATCGCGGACATTGATCGTGGTGGTGTGTTTGCTCATATCGTGGGCACACTGGAATTGTTATCTGAGACAGAACGTGCACGGGTTAAGGGTTTTGTGATTAATCGTTTTCGAGGTGATATTGCCTTATTGCAATCGGGTCTTGACTGGTTGGAGGACTATACCGGGAAGCCGGTGCTGGGTGTACTGCCTTATCTACACGGTCTGCATCTGGAGGCAGAGGATGCGATTCAGTCTGATCAGGTCGTCAAGGCGGGTGAGTTGTTGCGTGTAGTGGTGCCGGTATTACCACGCATCAGTAATCATACCGATTTTGATCCGTTGCGCTTGCACCCGCAGGTGGATCTACACTTTGTTGCACCGGATGAAGTGCCACCGGTTGCGGATCTAATTATTCTGCCGGGTTCCAAAAATGTATGTAGTGATTTGCTCTGGCTGCGTGAGCAGGGTTGGGATGCTGTAATACAACGGCATCTCCGTTACGGCGGTAAACTCATGGGTATCTGTGGTGGCTTTCAGATGTTGGGTCAGTGGATTCATGATGCGGATGGCATTGAGGGAATGCCGGGTAGTGTGGAGGGCTTGGGTTTATTGGATATGGAGACTCGGCTTGAGTCAGGTAAGCGACTACGTAATGTGCAAGGACGGCTATTGATGGGTGATGTTAGTATTCATGGTTATGAGATTCATGCTGGGGTGACGCAGGGTGTCGCTCTTGCCCGACCTGTGATTAATCTTGAACACGGTGTGGATGGTGCTATGAGTGAGGATGACAATATTCTTGGCACCTATCTGCATGGCCTGTTTGAGTCGGCTGCGGCTTGTGATGCATTGTTGGCCTGGGCAGGATTGCAGGTGACACAGGCATATGATTATGTGGCATTGCGTGAGGCGGCGATTGAGCGGGTTGCAGATATGGTTGAGGATTGTGTTGATATGGGCTTGTTGGAGTAAATATGCCTGGTTAATTCGAGACAGAAATCGCTCTTCTCTAACAGAGACACGCCGTGAATACATCCATGTAGGCTCGATGCCCGCATCCCTGCGGGCAACGGTCTCTGTTAGAGAAGAGCAATTCCTGTCTCTTGCAGGTAAAGGGACAGTTATTTATGGTTACCCACCAAGCCGGGGACAGCGCCGTTTTTTGGCTCTGTCCCCTTAAGCACATACCACAGAGCTGTGGTAGAAAGAGAATAGGTTGGATGCGCGGTGCGCACCCTACCGTTTAATTTGTTGGTTGGATTGTTTGAATAGAGAATGGTGGTATGAAAAATCTAATCCTTGGTGGTGTTCGTTCCGGTAAGAGTCGTCTGGCTGAAAGGTTGGCGAGTGAAGGTCATCTTGCAGTGACCTATATTGCAACAGCGACTGCGGATGATGACGAGATGCGTGAACGTATTACCAGTCATCGTAATCATCGCCCTGCTCACTGGCAGTTAATTGAAGAACCTTTACATCTGGCAGCGGTGTTGCATGCGCAGGCTCGAGTTGACCATTGTATACTGGTTGATTGTTTAACCTTGTGGCTGACTAATCTATTGATGGCTGAAGATGAAGCTCAGTTTGAACATGAACGTGCGAACCTGTTGTTGGTGTTGGCTACGTTACCCGGTGAGATTATCCTGGTTAGTAATGAAACGAATATGGGAGTGATGCCAATGGGTGAATTAAGTCGTCGTTATTGTGATGAGGCGGGTCGTCTGCATCAGGATATTGCTCAGTGTTGTGAGCGGGTGATACTAACGGTTGCAGGTTTACCTCATCTATTAAAAGGAGAATTACTTTGACTCAAACTGTGGAATGGTTACAGACCTCGGTTGTTGCGTCTGATCGTCGTGTATTGCAGGCGGCGGAGTTGCGTCAGGCAAGTCTGACCAAGCCACCGGGTGCGCTGGGTCGGTTGGAAGAGGTGGCGATTCGTCTGGCGGCAATGCAGGGTAAGGAACGTCCTGTTGTTGATTCGGTTTATATTGTGGTATTTGCGGCGGATCATGGTGTCTGTGCCGAGAACATATCGGCCTTCCCACAGGCAGTGACGACGGAGATGGTGAAGAACTTTGCTCGTGGCGGTGCGGCTATTAGTGTATTGGCGCGTGAGTTGGATGCGGAGTTGGAGGTAGTAAATCTGGGTACGGTCAATGATCCGGGTGTATTGGCCGGGGTATTAAATCTTCAGTTAGGTGCGGGCACGGCTAATTTTTGTGAACAGGCGGCGATGACGGGGTTGCAACTTGAACAGGCGCTGGATGCCGGGCGGCAGGCCGTTGAACGTGCACGGCAGGCGGGTAGCCAACTCTTTATCGGTGGTGAGATGGGGATTGGTAATACAACCAGTGCGGCGGCATTGGCATGTGCGCTGCTGGATGCGACACCGACACAACTGGCCGGCCCCGGCACAGGTCTGGATGCTGAAGGCGTGAGGCATAAGGTTGAGGTTATTCAGCGGGCACTGAATGGACATTGCCCCCAGCATTCGGCATTAGAATATCTACGTTGTCTGGGAGGTTTTGAGATCGCGGCACTGGCTGGAGCCTATGTTGCTTGTGCTCAGGCGGGTCTACCGGTATTGGTTGATGGTTTTATTAGTTCAGTCGCTGCACTCACTGCGACCCGGCTTTGTTCGGGACTCGAAGACTGGCTGTTGTTCTCTCATGCCTCGGCGGAGCCAGGTCATCAAATTGTATTGGATGCATTAGCGGCACAACCCCTGCTGGATTTCTCTATGCGTTTGGGCGAGGGTAGTGGTGCAGCGGTTGCGGTGCCAATGTTACGCCTTGCCTGTGCCCTGCATAACGGGATGGCAACCTTTGCTGAGGCGGGTGTGTCGGAGCAGGATGCGTGAGCTGGAAGGGTCTACAGTTTAGCTTATTGCGTCATGGGGAGACAGACGGCGGTGCACGTTTTTGTGGTAGCACGGATGTGGCATTGACGGATAAGGGTTGGCAACAGATGAAGGTGAGTATGAATGATGTCTCCCCTGGTTGGGATAGAATCATTAGTTCACCATTAAAACGCTGTGCCGCCTTTGCGCGATATTTTGCGCAACAATATGCTATCCCCCTCAGTTTTGATGAACGCATCAAAGAGATGCACTTTGGTATATGGGAGGGACGTAGTGCAGAGGAATTGATGGCTGAGGACGCTGATGGGTTAACACGGTTTTGGCAAGATCCTGATCGATACCCACCACAAGAGGCTGAACGCCTGAGCAGTTTTCAGGCGCGTGTGCTGGCAGCGTGGAATGGTTTTATTGAGAGCTATGGTGAACAAAGAATATTGTTGGTAACCCATGGTGGTGTGATCCGTGTGCTACTTTGTCACTTGCAGGAGAAGCCAATCAAGCAACTACTGGAGATTGAGGTTAAGCATGGATCTCTGCATATTTTAAATTCAAGGGGTCAGAGCTCTTGAAACATTTCAAGAGCTCTGACCCCTTGAATTTTCTTGTTGCCTTGCAGTTTCTTACCATTGTGCCGGTCTCACTCAAGCAGGTGCCGGATGAGCAGGTGATGGGGTATTCTGTGCTTTATTATCCAGTGGTGGGCCTGTTAATAGGTTTGCTTCTGGCGGCATTGGCATGGCTGCTTAATGGGATGCCCGTGAGTCTACAAGCAGCTTTGGTACTGGTCTGTTGGGTGGGTCTGACCGGAGGGCTTCATCTTGATGGTCTGGCGGATAGTGCCGATGCCTGGGTGGGTGGTCTGGGTGATCGTGAACGCACACTGGCAATCATGAAAGACCCTTGTTGTGGCCCGGCCGCTGTGGTGAGTCTGGTGCTGTTATTGTTGCTTAAGTTTGCGGCATTGGAATACCTTATTACGGTACAGGCTTGGGAGGTGCTGGTGCTGGCACCTGTGCTGGGTCGTAGCAGTTTAATATTACTGTTCTTAACAACACCCTATGTTCGCCCCGATGGACTGGGTAGCTTACTGGCGAATCATCTGCCACGTCGTGCTGGTATTATTGTTATTGTGCTGGTCTTGCTAGCAATGCTATTTTTCATAGGTATGGTGACATTGTGGTGGATGCTTGTCGTAGCGGGGATGTTTTTGATATTGCGTGGTTTGATGTTGCGACGTATTGGGGGTATGACGGGGGATACAGCGGGGGCATTGCTGGAGGTTATAGAGATGATTGTATTGTTGGTTGTTATTGGCCAATAATAACGCTTGCTAAACCATAGAGTGATACTATACTGTCACTCTATGAAAGTTGAACTTGTAACCACACTTAAACGTCAAGCGACTAAAATTCTTGCTGAGCTGCATGCATCAAAGGAACCCGTGTTAATAACGGAACACGGTCAACCCTCTGCTTACTTAGTCGATGTCAATGATTACGAGCTTACACAAAATCGTATGCTTATTCTGGAAGGTATTGCTCGTGGTGAAGCTGCAGTATTAGACGGTCGTACATTAACCCAGATAGAAGCGAAAGAAAAAATGAGCAAATGGCTCAAGTAATCTGGACAGAGCCTGCATTACAAGATTTAAATGATATTGCTGAATACATAGCTCTGGATAAAATTAGTGCGGCTAATAAATTTGTACAAAAGGTCTTTTCAAGCGTAGATCGTCTTGAACAATCTCCAGAGTCAGGTCGCAAACCACCCGAAATCAATAACTCACGTTATCTGGAAATTATTGTTAATCCCTGTCGTATATTTTATCGCATTGAAAAGGATAAAGTGTTTATGCTTTATGTTATGCGCAGTGAAAGAAAACTTAGAAATTACTTATTGGATGAACGTGCAAATGAAAGCAGTAATAGCTTACTGTAATCAGTGTTTCCTTCCCGTAAAGCTATCGGGATGTGTGTTGTTTTGGCTATGAAACAACCCATTGCTGGGATATTGATGTTGGTTGTTTTGTCATTTCCTGCGATAGGTGTAGCAGGTAATATAACTGTGAACAGGGTGCTGTCTCTAGGCCTATGTACGGACTGGTTATTGGCGCACTATGCCGATCGAAAACAGGTTTTGGCATTGTCACCCTTGATTAAAAAATATCCGGGGCGATGGTCGAGTCTGGACTGGCCGGTGCATGATGGGAGCCTGGAACAGATCCTGACGCTGCAACCGGATCTGGTATTGGCGAGTGAATATGCGGGCTCGTTATTGCGTCAACGGTTGAAGAGCCTGGGTATTCGTGTTGAGGTGTTAAACCTGCCGCATAACCTGGATCAGATGGCGGCCTATGAACAACGTTTTCTTGCACTGTTGGGTCTGCCTGTGAACCATGCCAGTGTTGCGCCTGTCGAGGTGGAGGCGGGAGAGAATGCCCCGAGCCTGTTATTATTAGGTGCTAATGGTATTGGTACCGGGCGCAATACCTTTGAAGATGGCATCATTGAACATGCAGGCTGGCGTAATTATCTCGCTGAGGAGCAGTATACTCATCTTGATCTGGAACAGATTATCAGGCAACCGCCGGATGCGGTATTGTGGGCAGTGCCGACCTCGGCTGCGCGAGCCTATTATTTTTCCGAGCACCCTGCCTTGCAACAAGTGATTCCAGCGCATCACTGGTTGACCACGGATGCCTGGCGTTGGCGTTGTCCTGGCCCCTGGACATGGAAGTTGGTTGAGCAACTACAACAATGATGAATCCTCGCACACTTAATCTATTCCTTTTTTTATTGTTGTTATGGGTGGCCTGGTATTCCCTGGGCACAGGTTCATCGCCAGTCTCGGTGAGTAGCGGTCTATGGGATTGGTGGTCGGCTAGTGGTAGTAATGAGGCGTTGATCATTGGTGAGATTCGTCTGCCACGCACCTTGTTGGCCTTGATGGTGGGTGCGGCACTGGGTTTGAGTGGAGCTGCATTACAAGGTTTGTTGCGTAATCCTTTGGCTGATCCCGGTCTGGTGGGCGCGAGTCAGGGCGCGGCGCTGGGTGCGGCTTTAGTGTTTTACTTTGGTTTTTTCTCAGCATTGGGTGCTCTGGCAACGGCAGTGGCAGGTCTGTTGGGTGCGGTCATTGCCCTGTTATTAATGTTGATGCTGGCGGGTTCGGGTCGTCCGGCATTAGTGATTCTCGCTGGGTTGGCGATTTCTACTCTGGCAGGTGCGGCATTGGCTGTGGTGCTGAACTATGCGCCGAACCCTTATGCGATGCAGGAACTGGTGTTCTGGTTGTTGGGTTCGGTGTCGAATCGGGGTATGGATAGTCTGACTATCTTGTTTCCTGCGCTGGTGATTGGTAGTGTGTTGATCTGGCGGCAGCGGCATCTATTGGCCGCATTGAGTCTGGGTGAACAGGTGGCAGAGAGTATGGGGTTGTCGGTAGCAAGAGGTAGTCGTCTCACGGTATTGGGTGCGGCCTGTCTAGTGGGTGCGGCAGTATCGGTGGCAGGTAATATTGGTTTTGTTGGTCTGTTGGTGCCACATATTGTGCGACCCTGGGTCGGGCATCGCCCGGATCATCTGTTGATTCCATCCATGTTGTCGGGGGCTATTCTGGTCTGTGTGGCGGATATCATTGTGCGTCTATTACCACCAGGGCAGGAGCTTAAACTGGGTGTGCTGACCTCTCTGATTGGCGCGCCTCTGTTTATTTGGCTGGTATGGAAGGAGCGTCGACAATGGCTCTGATAGCCGTTAATCAACTCACGGTTGATCAGCGGGTAAAAAAGGTCTCCTTCAGCCTGCACACGGGTGAGGTGTTGGGCTTGATCGGTCCTAATGGTGCGGGTAAATCAACCCTGCTTAATGCTCTTGCCGGATTGGAGACGTTTACCGGCGAGGTGTTGATTAATGGGCAGGTATTTGATCATATCCCGGATCGACAACGTGCGCGTATCGTGGGTCTGCAACCACAATCGGTGAGTAGTGCCTGGTCGATGTGTGTGGAGGATGTGGTGGCATTGGGACGTATGGCCTGGGGCGATCATGACGAATCGGTTGTGCAACAGGCGATGTCGCGTGCCGGGGTTAGTGAGTTTGCTACACGTAACATCCATCATCTCTCGGGCGGTGAGCGTGCCAGGGTCTGGTTGGCGCGAGTGTTTGCCGGGCAGCCACAGGCATTGTTATCGGATGAGCCGGTTGCCAGTCTGGATATTCATTATCAACTTGCAGTGATGGATGTATTGAAGCAGTATGCCGGGGAAGGGCATGGCGTGATGATCGCGTTGCATGATCTGGGTCTTGCGGCACGTTATTGTGATCGTTTGTGTTTGCTGCATGAGGGTGTTTTGATTGCTGAGGGTACACCGCGAGAGGTGTTGACGGAAGAACGTTTGATGTCGGCCTATAGTGTTGCGGTTGAGGTGGATCTGGATCGGCAGCCACCGATTGTGTTACCGCGGTAGGGTGCGTATTACGCACCATTGAAGGGATGGTGTATTGAAGTAGTAATTTTGGTGCGCGGTGCGCACCCTACGGTGTGTTGGATATGTATCAGGGTAGGGTGCGTATTACGCACCTGGATCGGCAGCCACCGATTGTGTTACCGCGGTAGGGTGATGAGATGGTCTCCTCCCCCCTTTAATACGGCGTCGTAATGCGCCATGATGGAAGTTCAACATACCATCAACATAAAGAAA
>JAADJB010000024.1 GCA_013151035.1 Gammaproteobacteria bacterium | reverse complement strand
GATACGGGGAATATTATACTTGAATAGGGAGGAAGGACTTTTAGTCCTTCTTGAAGCAACCTATGGACTTTCAGTCCATAGTCGTTGAGTTCGTATTAGACATTGTTATAGCCGTTGCTAATGGTGGATCAGGAGGAGTAGCAGCGGGTGGCATTTATATGGGTGTTAGTGCAGGACAGGTGGTGAAGCAACCGCTTCTGCTACGGCTACCAGTGGTACAGCAACAGCGATCGCAACTGCTGGTGCGGGTGGTTTAGGTCAAGATGCGGATGTTGATGGGGAATCGGGTCGTTCTTCTGCTAAAGCAAAAACAGCATTAGGTTTTTTGGCAACAGCAACGGCAGAATCTGATGGTCGGGAGGTTTCTCGTATAAGTGCAATGGCTAGTGTGGCGGGTGGCAACAGCGATGTACAGGTTCACATCGCACCACAGTCATCTGCTGATATACCTGATATGGCGACAGCCGTGTTAGAGGGTGCTAATGTGCTGGCATTTGGTGAAGGGGTTATTACTGGTTCATCCCCTGGTTATCAGCCGGGAACCCTGGCTCCAGATATGATTGATTACCTTATTGGCCAGGGTGCACTAGGCGGTGAGTCAGGTGCGGCAGGTAGTTTATCATTTGATTTTTCATTGAATGACGCTGGAATGTTGAAGATAAATTTACTTGATTCATTACTGGTATCAGGTGCTGGTTTAGATTCGTCGGGTATTATGGGGCTTGATGTGTGGGTTAATGGTCTATCAGTATGGAGTGCAGACTTCGTCGGAAACCTGGAAAGTACCGGTTTATATGGATTTTATAATACGATATATGACTTAGGAATGTATGGTGCTGGTGACTATACACTTGATATTGACTTTTATCTTTCAGGGCTTGGTGCTGGCGATGCTCTATTTGGTGAATTTGATTTTGGTGTCGCTAGTGTTGTACCGTTACCTGCAGCATTTTGGTTGCTTATTTCCGGTCTGGTTGGTTTATTTGCTGTATCCAGGCCCAGGCATCGATAAAAGAATAATCACGTGCCCCTTGATTGTAATTGCTGATTTAGTTTTCTCAAATCATCCAGTTTCAATATCCCTGCCTGATAACGGAGCTCTAGTTGCCGCAGGATCTGTTGGTAGAGTGTCTGGCTGAAATCACGTTTGTTGAGGAAATATTTTTGTTGTGCATTTAGCGCATCAACAACGGTACGATTGCCATTCTTTTGCGCCACTTGTTCGGCGATCATAAGCTTTTGGCTAGAGTCTATGGCATGCTGGAGTGCCTTGATATGACGCTTCCCGGTCTGGATGGAACGAAAGCTATTGCGTATCTGGCGTAACAGGCTGCGTCGCTTTTGTTCTCGTTGTTCGAGCAGTGCCTGGTGGTTATGAATGGCTTGCCGGGTCTTTGATGTGGTGAGTCCACCACTAAAGAGGGGCACAGACAATTGTAGTGTGAGTGATGAGTAGTCGGTCTCACTGCCACCAAAACGTCCACCACCCGATGTAATGTTACCCTTGCTAGCCAATAGGTCCAGGGTAGGCAGATGACCTGCGCGCTGTTGTTTGATCTCATTCTTTGCTAGTACAACATCCAGTTTGGCGATCTGGTAGCCGGGGTTGTAGTCAATGGCCTGTTTAATCCACCATTGCAGTTCATATTTTTCTGTTAAGGGTTTTATGTTTTCTGCTTTGATGGGTGTGATGCGCATTCGGTGATTGGTGATTTCAAACAAGGCCTCGTAATAATCTTCCAGTTCATCAAAGGCAATTAATTCCTCGGCATTGACCAGGTCAAATTGTGCCTGGATCTCATGGTATTCAGTTTGCGTGCTTAGCCCGGCCTCAAATTGCAGACTGGTTTGTTCGAGTTGTTTGTTCAGGGCAGTCTTTTCTGCTTGCTTGAATCCCAGGTTATCTTGCGCCGAGAGGATGGATAAATAATCCTGGGCGGTGCGTAACAGTAGTGCTTGTCGGGTATCCGATAACTGCCATTGTGATTGTGTGATTTGATCCCGCGCATAGCCTGTTTTTAATAATGAGGCGGGATCATAAAGTGGTTGCGTCAGATCCAGCGAGTAACTGCGGGTATTGAAACGTTGTGAGCTACTATAACCAAGACCACGCGAGATAATATCCTGCTGATTGATGCTGTTATCAAGGTTAAATTCGATCTCGGGTAGCAAGGCGGCGCGGGCATCGGGTAGTGCCTGTTGAGTTACATTGTGCTGATACTGTGCCTGTCGTAGCCCCGGATCATTGGCGAGGGCCAGTCGTGCGGTAGCTAGCAGGTCTTCGGCGTAGACCGGGCTGGTTAGTGCGCTGCATATTGTTATGCTGTGCCAGAGCAATAAACGAGGTGGCATGGTTACAGGCTTAATGTGCGATCTTTTTGATGGTTAACCAGGGCTGGGATGCTGGTTTCAAACAATCGCTGGTCATTCCATTCACGTTCTGCGGTACGGGTAATGAGATGTGCCTGCATAATCGGTGGTTGGCCGGTGACGATGAAAAGTCGACCACCAATCTCCAGGTTATGCTGGAAGTTTTCATTCATGTGGGGCAGGGATCCGGTGACTACAATAGCATCAAAGCGATCATTTTCATGCCAGCTAGCGGAGAAATCACCTTGATGATAACTGATGTTATCGAATGCCTTACAGTTTTTCTGCGCTTGATCGAGGAGCTCCTGATGGATGTCCGTAGTGCTGACATGAGCGCCTAATTGAGCCAAACAGGCGGTTAAATAACCCGATCCTGTGCCGATTTCCAGTATGTTATCATTTTCGTTAATATCCAGAGCCTGTAGTATGCGGCCAATAACAACAGGGGGTAACATGAATTGTTTCTGTGCCAGAGGGATGCTGCTATCGGCATAAGCTAAACCCTGGTAGGCCTCGGGGACAAAGTGTTCGCGGTGGGTGTGCTCGATAGTTTCAAGTACACGCGGGTTGAGTACATCCCAGGGACGTACCTGTTGTTCAATCATGTTGAAGCGAGCTTGTTCGGTATTCATTAGGCTGTTTTGTCCTTACTTCGTTATTTCTGTAAGAGTACGGATTTTGGGGCTGGCAGGCAAGTATTATAAGGATTATACTTTAGCATCATATAGCTAGGGGCGCCCTGTGTGGGCTGAGATAGACCCTTTGAACCTGATCCGGGTCATGCCGGCGTAGGGAAGCTGATTTCCAGCTCATCTTGCGCCTCTGTTCCCGAACAATCATCCTAAGGCGTAAGGTTATGAGTGCAATTCCAGAAGAGTTTATTCGAAAAACGGCCACTGTATCGGAAGAGGTCAGTCAGCCTTTTTCCGGTTCCAGAAAAATCTATATTGAGGGTTCGCGTGCGGATATTCGTGTGCCTATGCGTGAGATCAGTCAGGCTGATACTCAAACGGAGAGTGGGATTGAAAAAAACCCGCCGATTCCGGTCTATGATCCCTCTGGTGTTTATAGCGACCCGGATGTTGATGTCAATCTGCTGGAGGGGCTACCCGATGTGCGGGGTGTCTGGATTGATGAACGTGCCGATACTGAGCGTCTTGAGGGTTTGACCTCGGCGTATGGTCAGCAACGTCAGCAGGATGAAAAGGTGGATAGCCTGCGTTTTGAGACCTCGATCAAACCTCGACGCGCACTTGCGGGCAAGAATGTTAGCCAGATGTACTATGCGCGACAGGGGATAATCACACCTGAGATGGAATATGTCGCTATTCGTGAGAATCAGGGACGCGAACGCATCCGTGATGAGTTGTTATTGAAGCAGCATCCGGGGCAGAACTTTGGTGCTAAATTACCGGAGACCATTACGCCTGAGTTTGTGCGTGACGAGATTGCCGCCGGTCGCGCCATTATCCCGGCTAATATTAATCATCCAGAGGTCGAACCAATGATTATTGGTCGTAACTTCCTGGTTAAGGTCAATGCCAATATTGGTAATTCAGCCCTGGGTTCCTCGATTGAGGAAGAGGTTGAGAAGATGGTGTGGTCGATTCGCTGGGGTGGCGATACCGTGATGGATCTCTCGACCGGCAAGAATATCCATGAAACACGGGAATGGATTATTCGTAATTCGCCGGTGCCGATTGGTACCGTGCCGATCTATCAAGCCCTGGAGAAGGTCAATGGCAAGTCAGAAAATCTGACCTGGGAGATGTTCCGTGACACCCTGATCGAGCAGGCCGAGCAGGGTGTGGATTATTTCACTATTCATGCCGGTGTGCGTCTGGCGCATGTGCCACTGACAGCGAAACGTCTAACCGGTATTGTCTCGCGGGGTGGTTCGATTATGGCCAAGTGGTGTCTGGCACATCATCAGGAGAGTTTCCTGTATACCCATTTTGAGGATATCTGTGAGATTATGAAGGCCTATGATGTGGCGTTCTCACTGGGTGATGGTCTGCGTCCGGGCAGTATTGCCGATGCCAATGATGAGGCGCAGTTTGCTGAACTGGAGACCCTGGGCGAGTTAACGAAGATTGCCTGGAAGCATGATGTGCAGGTGATGATCGAGGGGCCAGGGCATGTGCCCATGCAGATGATTAAGGAAAATATGGATAAGGAGCTAACAGATTGTTTTGAAGCACCTTTCTATACCCTGGGGCCGTTAACCACCGATATTGCACCCGGCTACGATCATATTACCTCGGCCATTGGTGCCGCCCAGATTGGTTGGTATGGCACCGCTATGTTGTGTTATGTCACGCCTAAAGAACATCTGGGGCTACCGGATAAGGCCGATGTGAGAGAAGGTATTGTGACCTATAAACTGGCCGCCCATGCCGCTGATCTTGCCAAGGGTCATCCTGGCGCACAGATTCGTGACAATGCATTATCCAAGGCACGTTTTGAGTTCCGCTGGGAAGATCAGTTTAATCTGGGTCTGGACCCAGAGCGTGCGCGTGAGTATCACGATGCAACATTACCCAAAGAATCCGCTAAGGTGGCTCATTTCTGTTCCATGTGTGGCCCACATTTTTGCTCCATGAAGATTACGCAAGAGGTGCGTGCATATGCCGCAGCGAACAAGATTGGTGATATCCAGATAGCGGTTGAGGATGGTATGGCAGAGAAAGCCAAAGAGTTTAAGGATAAGGGGTCAGAGATCTACCATAAGTCTTGATATTGGTGCGCAGTGCGCACCCTACCGTGCGGATAACATTGGTAGGGTGCGTATTACGCACCGCACCCTACTTATGCATTCACATCAATGTGCAGGTCGTTGATTACCGGGGTATCCGTATCATCCGCCTCATCTGTCTCATCTATTTTTGCGGCACTGATTGCTGAAGCCTTACGGCGTTCGCTATCGGCGCGGGTGTCAAAGATAGTCTGGTCCTTGTTTCTACGACGCTGTTGTTTGCGTCGTTCGTCATTAACGGGTTGATATTCCTCACCTTGATCATCGACCGGGGCGGTGTGAGCGGTATGTGCAGAAGTGCTTGCTGTGATCGGCGTTACCGCCTTTGCGGTTGCTGGTTTCGCATTCTTTATCTTTAGGTTTTGTAGACCTGCATCGTCAGGTCTGATGTTAAATGTTGTCATTGCGCGCCTTCTTTATCTATACCCCGAACTTTCAGTATAGACTAAAAAGTTTATTTTGTTAAGTTTCAGTGGCTTATTGTGAATTGATCTGGTTCATGGCATCCAGTGCAGCAATCTTATAGGCTTCGGCCAGGGTGGGGTAATTGAATACATTCTCAATAAAATAGTGAATGGTGCCTTGCAGGTTAATAACGGCCTGACCAATATGAATCAGTTCAGTGGCACCTTCGCCGAGGATGTGTACGCCTAACAGGTGATGGTTATCGGCACGGAAGAGTAGTCTGAGCATCCCTTCGCGTAAGCCCATGATCTGGCCGCGTGCTGTTTCCTTAAGCAAAGCAGTGCCTGTGATATAGGGGATTCCCTGTTTCTTTAGTGCCTGTTCGGTTTGCCCAACCATGGACATCTCGGGAATGGAATAGATACCAAAGGGGAAACGCCCGGGTAAGGCGTTGGTTTCTCGACCAAAGGCATGATTGGCGGCAATACGTCCCTGTTCCATGGCAGTGGAGGCGAGTCCTGGGAAGCCGATCACATCGCCACAGGCGTAGATATGAGGGAAGTTGGTCTGGTAGTGTTCATTAACAATAATGAGACGGCGATCATCGGTCTCAATGCCGACATGTCGAGGCCGCAGATCGTAGGTGGAGCCCATACGCCCGGCAGCAAACAGTATCATCTCGGTATCCAGGCATAAACCACTTTCCAGACAGATCCTGATGTTATCATCCTGTTGCCGGAGATCACGGATCTTTTCACCCAGGTGAATCTTGATCCCGTGTTGTTGCATGTAACCTGTCAGTGCATCAACCAGCTTTTCGTCCATAAACCCAAGCAGGGAGTCACGCCCATCAATGATGGTGACCTGGGTATCTAATGCGCTGAAGATCGAGGCATATTCGATACCAATCACACCACCACCAACTACAACTAATGATTTTGGGATATTTTCAATCTGCAGGATGCCATCGCTATCGAGGATGGTCTTGTTATTGAATTCGATATTGTCGGGGCGTTTAGGGCGACTACCGGCGGCAATCACAAAGTAGTCGGCACTGAGTTCGCTGAATTGCCCATCCTCAGTCTCCAGTTCAATACTATGCGGGGTCTGGAAACGGGCAATACCCTGGATGATTTCGATATTGTTGCGTTCAACCTGTTGGCGCATCAATTCTGATTGATGCCCCAGGGTGATATTGACGCGTTCCATCAGGTCGGCCATGGTGAGATGCGGATTGAGGCAATAATCGGAGCCGTAGAGTCCCCGTTGATTCCAGCCGGTGAGATAGATCGCTGCTTCACGCATGGTCTTACTGGGGATGGTGCCGGTATGTACCGATACCCCGCCGATATATTTACGACGCTCAATGAGGGCTACTTTTTTACCCAGTTTTGCTGCTTGTATGGCTGCTTTTTGTCCAGCAGGCCCGCTACCAATAACAATTAAATCATAGTCGCTCATCGTATTACTGTGCATCCCTGTTTTTCCAAGTGCCTGATTTTCCACCCTGTTTTTCGAGCAGACGAACACCATTGATCTGCATACCCCGGTCGATAGCCTTGCACATATCGTAGATAGTAATCAGGCTGACTTGAACAGCGGTGAGTGCCTCCATTTCAACCCCGGTCTGCCCCTGGGTCTCGGTGCGGGCCTGGCAATATACAGCATTTTCATCAGGACGAACCTCCAGTTCAATATCCACCCGGGTTAAAAAGAGTGGGTGACACAGTGGGATTAGATCAGCGGTTTTTTTTGCCCCCATAATGCCTGCCACGCGAGCAATGGCGAGTACATCCCCTTTTTTATGATCTCCCTTGATGATACGTTCCAGGGTGGTGGGCTCCATCTTGATTATGCCTTCGGCAATAGCCATACGATGGGTTGTATCCTTGGTGCCTACATCAACCATGTGAGCCTCGCCCCGATGATTGAAATGTGTCAGTGTGGACATAGAAATCCTGCTTGCTCTGTAACTTCGTCGATGGTAAGTATGCCATGAACCTTTGATTAGAGGTAATAACATTGCATAATACGTCCTATGACTATTCATATTGAAGTAAGGTTTTTTGCCAGTATTCGTGAAAAAACGGGTTGTGCTGAAAAATCCATTGAGGTGCCTGCGGGTAGCGATGTCGCTGCGGTCTGGATGGCGGCGGTTGGTGAGGCGTGTTTTCCGGAAAATTTATTATCTGCAGTCAACATGGAGTATGAAAAGCAGGACTTTGTTGTTAAGGATAAGGATGAAGTGGCATTCTTTCCTCCGGTAACAGGGGGTTAATGTGAAGATTGAGATTACTGATGAGCCCTTTAACCCTTGGCAGTTGCTGCAGCAGTATGAGCAGGAACGTGATGAGCAATCGAGTACCTTTGGTGCGACTAATGTCTTTGTTGGCACCATGCGTGATTTTAATGAAGGCGATCCTGTCACAGCGATGACCCTGGAGCATTATCCGGGGATGACAGATAAATACCTGCAACGGATTGCACAAGAGGCGATGGTTCGATGGGATCTGCTGGATGCCTTAGTGGTTCATCGGGTGGGTGCGATCAGACTGGATGAGACTATCGTACTATTGGCAACCTGGTCTGCACATCGTGGTGCATCGTTTGAGGCTAGTCGTTATCTTATCGAGGAACTTAAGCATCGTGCGCCCTTCTGGAAGAAAGAGACGTTAGCTGGAGGCGAGCGTTGGGTGGAGAATAATACCAAAGGGTAAATAAAGTACCCCGCGCAAAGCGGGGGGTATAAGTTTATATCGACTTATTGTTACCTTCTTTTTTACATGAGTGCTGTGGAGTTAACCATAATCATTCATGTTGTCTTCATCAGATTTAATCCCTGATACTTGTACCTTAGCAATACCCATGCCAGTTTTATAAGTGCTTGAAATAAATGTATGTTTATTGTGTGGGTTAGTGGGTGTTTTTTATGTTGTGTAAATTATAGCGACATGTCGGCATGCTTTAATTTATTCTATTTTCAATAAAAACAATAGGTTATGTTTTTATATCAATATGGGTTTTGTTAAGAAATCCGACATATCGGAATATTTAACTGTTGTTTTTCTTTACGTTTTTTCAGGGTTTTTTTTTGATTTGTAATTTGAACTACACTTGAGTGCGGGGAGATTGTGGTATGGCTCTTACCCTCTTAAATCAATTAATTAAAAGGAAAACAACATGACTCATTCAATCGCTCGTACGCTAACCGCCGTTACTTTTTTAGCCAGTTCAACGATAACGCAGGCCGTAGTGCTCACAGGCTCTGGGTTGCTGCCTATTCCTGTACCTAATGATCTTATTACCTGGGTTGGCCCCACTTATACACCGGCTAGTTTTACAACACTCAATGCTGCATGGGCAACACCGGCTGCCAGCCCCTGGACGGGTGGTACCTTTGATGTGTCGCGTCCATCAGGAGCGGCTATTCCATCTTCCCTCATTGTCGGTAAATTTCGTTATGATTTTGGTAATATGACTAATGGGGGGGGGTTATTGCCTCTGGGTACCTACTTCTGGATTGGCGATGTGGATAATGGTTCTGGTAATAATGAGTTTATGGAACTACAGGCCTGGGATGCCGCAGGTACTCTATTGAGTGAATGGCTAGATGTACCGCTCTATGTCTACGGCAGTGGCGTAACAGCCTCGGCTATGACCGCCTATGCCTGGAATGGTGCCAGTATGAGCTATACTTTTAATGGTAATGCCGTACCTTTGAATCCCAGTATTGGCATCTTTATGGAAAATAATCAGGAGATCGCTGTCTTAAGTCTCGATAAGGTTGATACGCATTACAGCTTTGCCCTTAATGCACCTGAGGCTGTTCCTGTGCCTGCTGCGATATGGTTGTTTGGCTCAGGTCTGTTAGGTTTAATGGGTGTTGCCAGACGTAAAGTAGCATTAATCTAGTGGGTTACAGGTATGTCGTGAATATCAAAGCGCATGTTTGCCAGATCGGCCATAATAAAGGTCGGTTTGGCACCAATCCCGGCAGCGGTGCCGGGATTGACTAGCAGGGTAGTCTCATTCTTTATATTTTTGATCGTACGCACATCGGCACGGTGGTCATGGCCGCAACAGACAATATCCCATTCGCCTGTCATTGCCATGGCGCGTGCATAGTGTGGATAATGAACGATAAAGATGCGCCGGTTGGCAAGGTTGATACCCGCATCCTGACCATAAAATTGTATCACACTGTCCTCTTTGGCAGAGATTCGCGCCATCATATAGAGATCACCGGTATTATTACCGTGAATAACATGCACCGGCAGGCCTAGTGGTTGCAACACGTTCAGGGTGCTCGGTGCAACCACATCACCACAGTGGATGACGGCTTCAGCACCCCATTGTTGCGCCTGTTGAACCGCAGCAAGCAAGAGTGTGCGGTTATCATGGCTGTCAGAGACAATACATACTTTCATTAATGTAACCTTAAAAATGGGGCTTTTCAGGGGCTTCCTGATAGGTCTTGATACTGTCTAATATCTCTTTTTTGGCCTCTTCGACATCAAACCAGCCCTCAATCTTGACCCATTTGCCTGCTTCCAGATCCTTGTAGTGTTCAAAGAAGTGGGCAATCTGATCCAGTAATAACTGAGGCATGTCCTTGATGCCCTTTACCGCTCTAAAGGATATGCAGAGTTTATCAATCGGTACTGCGAGGATCTTGCCGTCTTCGCCAGACTCATCGGTCATCTTGAGCACACCCACGGGGCGGCATTGGATGACTGAGCCACTAATCAGTGGAACAGGTGTAACAACCAGTACATCGGCAGGGTCACCATCCGGTGACAGGGTGTGCGGGATATAGCCATAATTACAGGGATAGTGCATGGCGGTATTCATGAAACGGTCGACGAACATGGCACCGGTTTTTTTATCGACCTCATATTTTACCGGGTCACTGTGGGCAGGAATCTCGATGATGACATTAACATCATCTGGGACATTGGTTCCGGATTCGACGCGATCGAGGTTCATTTTATTTCCTGCCAGCAAAAAAGAAGGGTCGGTTATTATAACCGACCCTTCTTAACTTGTGGTGCGCAATGCGCACCCTACCGGTAATTTAATACATGGGTAGGGTGCGTATTACGCACCAAGCGACCTACAAGATAGGCACAATCATCAAGGCGACAATATTAATGATCTTGATCAAAGGATTAATCGCAGGACCTGCGGTGTCTTTGTAGGGATCACCCACAGTATCACCGGTCACTGCTGCCTTGTGAGCATCGCTACCCTTGCCACCAAAGTGACCATCCTCGATGTATTTCTTGGCGTTATCCCAGGCACCACCACCAGTGGTCATGGAGATTGCCAGGAACAGACCGGTCACAATGGTACCAATCAGCATGCCACCGAGGGCCTCTTTACCCAGGGTCAGGCCGACTAGAACAGGTGCTAGAACGGGTAGCAGTGAGGGTACAATCATTTCTTTAATGGCGGCCTTGGTCAGCATGTCAACCGCACGGGAGTAATCCGGTTTTTGTGTGTAATCCATGATACCCGGCATTTCCTTAAACTGGCGACGTACCTCATTGACAATACCACCAGCCGCGCGTCCCACGGCTTCCATTGCCATAGCACCAAACAGATAAGGCACCATACCACCAATGAACAAACCGATAATAACCATGTGATTATCAAGCGAGAAGTTCAGATCGGTGTGACCTGCATTGGTGAGAGCATGGGTATAATCAGCAAACAGTACCAGTGCTGCCAGTCCGGCAGAACCAATGGCATAACCCTTGGTGACTGCCTTGGTGGTGTTACCCACAGCATCCAGTGGATCGGTAATGTTACGGATCTTCTCATCCAGGTCAGCCATCTCGGCAATACCACCCGCATTATCGGTGATAGGGCCATAGGCATCCAGCGCAACAATAATGCCGGTCATGGAGAGCATGGCGGTTGCTGCAATTGCGATACCATATAAACCTGAGAGTTCATAGGAACCCCAGATGGCCGCACAAACAGCCAGTACCGGTGCCGCTGTGGATTTCATGGATACACCCAGACCAGCAATCACGTTGGTGCCATCACCCGTGGTGGAGGCCTCAGCGATATGCCGTACCGGGCTGTATTCCGTTGCTGTGTAGTATTCGGTGATGACCACCATGGCTGCGGTTAATGCCAGACCAATCAGTGAACACCAGTACAAGTTCATGCTGGAGACACCGGCAACATCGCCCATAACGGCATTGGTTACGAAGTAAAAGGCAATGGCTGAAAGGGCACCGGCAACAGCCAGTCCGCGATACAGGGCGTTCATGATCTTGCCGCCTTCACGTGTCTTAACGAAGAATGTGCCGATGATGCAGGCAATGATGGATACGCCACCTAATACCAGTGGGTAGGTGGCTACAGTAGTACCTGCATCGGGTAGTAGCAGACCACCGAGTAACATAGTTGCAATAACGGTTACCGCATAGGTCTCGAACAGATCAGCGGCCATGCCGGCACAATCACCCACATTGTCGCCAACGTTATCAGCAATTACGGCAGGGTTGCGTGGGTCATCCTCAGGGATACCCGCTTCAACCTTACCCACGATATCGGCACCGACGTCAGCACCCTTGGTAAAGATGCCGCCACCGAGTCGGGCAAAGATAGAGATCAGGGAACCACCAAAGGCAAGGCCAATCAGTGGATGAATGGGATCAGCGACACCCATGTCAAGCAGGATGGCGTAGTAACCAGCAACACCGAGGAGAGCCAGGCCAACAACCAGCATGCCAGTAATGGCACCGCCACGGAAGGCAACTTGCATCGCTGCGTTAAGTCCTTCATTAGCCGCCTCTGCGGTACGCAGGTTAGAACGCACCGAGATGTTCATGCCGATATAACCGGTGAGACCAGAGAAGATTGCGCCAATGGCAAAGCCAATGGCTGTATGCCAGCCGATAAACATGCCAATCAGAACCAGCAGGATGACACCAGTCATACTGATGGTAGCGTATTGACGGTTAAGATAGGCATTAGCACCATCCTGAATGGCGGCAGCAATTTCACGCATGCGATCATTGCCAGTGGGTTTGTTCATAACCCACTGGATCGAGAAGATCCCGTAGACAATTGCAGCTACCGCGCTGCCAAGTGCAAATATAAGTTCCGGTGACATAGGTTGACCCCCCTAAGGCCTGTTATTTTCTATAATTTTAAAGTGTTGAAGTATCTTTTGTTTTGTTCATTAAGGTCTTGATATAGGTCAGCTAAACTAAATCGAGCCTTCCTTAAACCCAAAGTGAGTCTCCAGATCGAGTTGACGGATTAATTGATCAACGGCCTGTGGGCCATGATCTTTTTTTACTTCCAGCAGGATCAGGCGTGCAGCATTACGGTTATAACCGCTTGCCAGACTGATCTGTAATGTTAGTAATTCCTGTGCTCGATCCAGAGTCATTTTGAAATCTATAACTACTTGACCTTAAACTCTTTATCCAGTTTTTTCTTAACTGGAGCATTCTTTAGCTGTATATATTTTGGCATGCCATCCTTGCCATAAGGAGGATAATCTTCACCCTTGATCAGTGGTTCGAGATAGTCTCTGCACTTCTGGGTGATGCCAAAGCCATCTTTGGAGATGAAGCCCTTGGGCATCATTTTTTCAACATTGGCTACACGCGACAGTTTAGCCTCACCAATCTTCCATTTGTAAGGTTTGTTGTTGGTGCGAACCACGGTAGGCATCACTGAATTCTTGCCTGCCAGAGCCAGTTCAACAGCCGCTTTACCCATGGCGTAGGCTTGATCAACATCATTCTTGGATGCCACATGGCGGGCAGCACGCTGTAGATAATCCGCCACTGCCCAGTGGTATTTAAGGCCGAGTTTATCGCGTACCAGATTAGCGATAACCGGTGCAACACCACCCAGTTGGGAGTGACCAAAGGCATCCTTGAGACCGGTATCAGCCAGGAATTTACCCGCGCGGTCACGTACACCCTCGGATACTACGATGGAGCAATAGCCATATTCCTTAACCTTTTTCTTCACCAGAGCCAGAAACTTGGTCTGGTTAAAGGTGACTTCAGGGAACAGGATGATGATAGGCAAATCACAATCATCTGTTGATGCCAGACCACCTGCCGCTGCAATCCAGCCAGCATGACGACCCATTACTTCAAGCACGAATACCTTGGTTGAAGTCTTGCACATGGAGGCGACATCAAAACTGGCCTCACGGGTGGATACCGCAATGTATTTTGCAACTGAACCAAAACCAGGACAGTTATCAGTGATAGGTAGATCGTTATCAACCGTCTTGGGTACATGGATGGCCTGAATGGGGTAGCCCATCTTTTTGGATAGCTGGGAAATCTTCAGACAGGTATCAGCAGAATCGCCACCGCCGTTGTAGAAGAAGTAACCGATATTATGTGCCTCAAAGACCTCGATCAGGCGTTCATATTCACGGCGATTTTCTTCCAGGCTCTTCATCTTGTAGCGACATGAACCAAAGGCACCACTTGGGGTGTGACGCAGGGCAGCAATCGAACGTGCGGATTCCTTGCTGGTGTCGATCAGGTCTTCAGTCAATGCGCCGATGATACCGTTGCGTCCGGCATAGACCTTGCCAATCTTGTTTTTATGCTGACGTGCGGTCTCAATAAGACCACAGGCACTGGCGTTAATAACGGCAGTTACGCCACCCGATTGTGCATAAAAGGCATTCTTCTTTGGAGCTGCCTTTTTGGCGGCTTTTTTAGGTGCTGCTTTGGCCATCTGTGTATTCCTCTACTATTAAAGATTAAAAATTCTGTTTATTTACTCGTTTGCTTCCATCTCTTCTTGCCGGTTTTGATCGGCTTGTACCTGTAATAGGCTGACAATACACTCCGAGAGATCGTCATATTCTTCAACACCGGTACCGTACATCTGGTAGAGGCGATAATAAAACTGGCAACGATACAGGCGGTCGCCGGTCTTGCAGATAATGAAGTGGCATTTATCGCGTTCCCAGAAAATAGCGGGGCAAGTGACCGGTTCAATGGAATAGGGGTTGAGACGCATCTCGGTTTCTACCTGTTCCAGCTCAATTTTTTCCTGGTAGCGCTCGCGTAAGGTGGAGTTAATAGTCCACATTTCAGCATCACTAAAATCAGAGATTGTTGTCACAAATACCTGCGCTTTGCTGGCGTGTATTCGTTTATACCAGCGTGATAATTCAATTAATAGCGTAGCATACGACAAAACTTCATCTATTTCATGGACTTTGTTTGTTTGAGTAGCAAAATATTGCGAATTTCATCTTAATGTCTGTTCAATAAAGGCACTAGCAGAAACTATATATAGGGTTATGGAAAAAATTTAATGCCTCCCGCTATTGCTATATTATCAAGTATCTGATTGAATATAGAAAAATCATGTGTTCAATGAGGCTAGCTTGTTGAATTCATAAGAATAAATTAAAGATATTTATCGCGTTCGGGGGATGAGTGGTATGAGGATTGTTTTGTTAGGGGCGCCAGGTTCTGGTAAAAGTACGCAAGCAAGGCGTATTGCCAAGCATTATAATCTCCTTTATATTCATGATGTTGTGAAGATGGCCAAGGTGGACGCAGGTCAGTTGGTCAGCGATGACCAAATCATGGATGCATTGAAGGATTATTTACAGCAAACCGATGTTACTAATGGCTTTATCCTTGATAGCTTTCCGCGCAATATAGCCCAGGGTGAAATGCTGGATGCGATGTTGAAAGAGTTGGAGCTGGGTGTGGATGTCTGCTTGAAGGTAGATGTTGATTTTGATCTGATTATGCAGCGTCTATCCGGACGCTATCTCTGTAAAGATTGTGCGACACCTTATAATAGTTATACCGCTCCACCAAGGATGGATGGTTGTTGTGATGAATGTGGTGGTAATTTACATCATCGAGGTGAGGATAATGAAGAGATTATCGGTAGTCGTCTGAGAATTTTTGAAACACAGACTGTACCGTTATTGGGTTCTTATCAGCAGCAAAATAAGCTTCATGTCATTCAAGGTGTTGGTGATGTGTCCGTGATAGCAAAGGCAGCTGTCAAGATCCTGGATTCAGTCGCTCGCAGTTTGTTGGTAGCAAAGGCTAGTGTAAAAAATAAACAGAAAAACGCCGATAAAGATCAAGAAACGGAGGAATTGGGTAAAAATCCAGTGTCAGGTAAAAGCTCTGTTCCGAAAAAAGCGGTAGCCAAAAAAAAGGGAATCGTTAAAAAGGTTGCTCCAAAGAAGGCGGTAGCCAAAAAGAAGGTTGTCACTAAAAAGACAGCCCCAAAGAAGGTAGTAGTCAAAAAGAAGGTCATCGCTAAAAAGGCAGCCCCAAAGAAGGCGGTAGCCAAAAAGAAGGTCGTCGCTAAAAAGGCAGCTCCAAAGAAGACAGTAGCCAAAAAGAAGGTTGTCGCTAAAAAGGCAGCCCCAAAGAAGACAGTAGCCAAAAAGAAGGTTGTCGCTAAAAAGGTAGCTCCAAAGAAGACAGTAGCCAAAAAGAAGGTCGTCGCTAAAAAGGCAGCCCCAAAGAAGGCAGTAGTCAAAAAGAAGGTTGTCGCTAAAAAGGCAGCCCTAAAGAAGGCAGTAGTCAAAAAGAAGGTCGTCGCTAAAAAGGCAGCTCCAAAGAAGGTTGTTGCCAAAAAGAAGGCTAGCGTTAAGAAGGTTGCCCAGAAGAAAGCGGTATCCAAAAAGAAGGTTGTTACCAAAAAGGCCGCCGTCAGGAAAAAAGCCAAGAAAAGGTAGCTGTACATTGTTGGGTTAGCGTAGTGTAACCCGACAGACAAACCTATACATTTACAGTCTTCCCTGCATGGGAATGCATAAGGTGGTTCCTGTATGTATTACTACTTAAAAATGTGGGTTGAACTCTGCCGTCTACGTATTGGCCCGCAGAATATCCCATTTTCTCACACCTTGTTATTGTTGGCTCTATGTGCCTACGTGCTCTCTAATATTGCTATTAGTCTGGTTAGTGTCGGTATTGCACAGGCCGTCATGGTTAGTTTTATTGATGCATTGTTACTCACATTATTCTTGCGTTTGACCCTTTATATCCGAGGAGCATCGGCACGTTTTATACAGACCCTTACCGCCTTGATGGGTGTGGGTGCCTTGGTAGGTCTATTGGTATTACCTTTGATACAGGTTATGACGCGTTCACAACTGGATGAGTTGCCGCCTCCTCCTGTGGTATTGCTTTTATGGGTTTTTCTGGTGCTGTGGAGCCTGGTGATTATGGGGCATATATTAAGGCATGCATTATCTCTTAAGCTATCGACAGGGATTGCGGTTGGTGTCTTGTATACCATGCTTTCCTTTATGGTGGTGCAGAGTATTTTCCCCATGGCTATGGTTGAATGAGGTTGTTGTCATGAAGATACACATATTAGGGATTTGCGGCACCTTTATGGGCGGTCTGGCGGTATTGGCAAAGCGTCTGGGGCATGAGGTGAGTGGTTCGGATCAGGGGATTTATCCACCCATGAGTGAGCAGCTCGTTGCGCATGGAATCACTTTGCATGAGGGCTATGATGCGGGGTTTTTAGATGATTCTATTGATTGTGTGGTGGTGGGTAATGCCTTGTCGCGCGGTAATGAGGCGGTTGAGGCATTATTGAATGATGGTCGGGCTTATGTGTCCGGGCCTCAGTGGTTGGCAGAGAATGTATTGCAGGGACGTTGGGTATTAGCGGTATCGGGTACTCATGGCAAGACCACAACCTCCAGCATGCTGGCGTGGATTCTGGAATATGCCGGGATGTCACCGGGTTTTTTAATCGGCGGTGTGCCACAAGATTTTGCTGTCTCTGCACGTCTGGGTGAGACCCCTTTTTTTGTTATTGAGGCGGATGAATATGACAGTGCCTTTTTCGACAAGCGTTCGAAGTTTGTGCATTACCATCCACGCACCCTGGTATTAAATAATCTTGAATATGATCACGCGGATATCTTTCCTGACTTGCCGTCCATTCAGCGTCAATTCCATCATTTATTACGCACAGTGCCAGGTGCGGGTCTAATTGTGAATAATGCCGGGAGTCAGGCGCTGAACGAGGTGATCGAGATGGGGTGTTGGACACCTGTTGAGTCTGTTGATGTGACTGCTGGTGCTGACTGGGGTATTCATAAACTGGATGCACAAGGGAGTCACTTTGAGGTGATGCACAAAGGTACGGTGCAGGGCGTAGTAACATGGGCACATACAGGTGAACATAATCTGCATAATGCGCTTTCGGCTATTGTTGCTGCACGTCATGTGGGTGTTGCGGTGGAGCATGCGCTGGCGGCATTGTGTGAGTTTAAAGGCGTTAAGCGTCGTATGGAGTTATTAGCTGAGCCGAGAGGAATCAAGGTTTATGATGACTTTGCTCACCACCCTACCGCGATAGCACTGACCTTGCAGGGTGCGCGTGCCTCATTAAAGCAGGGGCGATTATTTGTCATCCTTGATCTGCGTTCCAATACCATGCGCATGGGTATTCATAAGCATGTTATTGAATTAGCGTTGGAGGCGGCAGATAGGGCCTGGGTTTATCATGATGACAGTTTGTCCTGGAATCCCTCCGAGGTATTTTCTGACGATATCGTTGTGTTGAATTCTACGCAGCAGATTATTGATGAGATTGTGCCGCAATTATTGCCAGATGATCATGTGTTGATTATGAGTAATGGTGGCTTTCAGGGGATTCATGGGCGTTTAATTGAGACGCTGGAATTGGCTTCGAGACAGGTGTGACTCTTGAGTAGGGTGCGTACCACGCACCAACAAACTATACTTTTATGGCAAGCTGAGGAGGTTGCTATGAAAAACTTGATTGCATGGGATGTAAAGTGAGCCAGCGTGGATTAACAGGTGTGGAAGTTACCCGACGACTCGCGGAGCATGGTGAGAACGTCATCCGTGAACAACATACTCATCCATTGCGGAAATTTCTTGCCTATTTCTGGGGGCCTATCCCCTGGATGATTGAGGTGGCGGCATTGCTTTCGGGTGCTGCTCAGCGTTGGGAAGACTTCACTGTCATCATTAGTCTGCTACTTATTAATGCGGGCGTAGGCTTCTGGGAAGAGTACAAGGCTGACAATGCAATCGAGGCACTCAAACAACACCTGGCACCTATCGCTCGCGTGTTGCGGGATGAGGTCTGGTGCGATATTCCGGCACGTATGTTGGTGCCAGGTGACTGGGTATTTCTACGTCTTGGCGCTATCGTACCTGCTGACGTTGAGCTGGTGGAAGGCGATTATCTGAGTATCGATCAATCAGCACTTACGGGTGAATCTCTGCCAACGGACAAGAAGGTGGGCGATGCTGCTTATTCGGGCTCTATCGTGCGTCAGGGTGAAATGCAGGGTGTGGTGACCGCTACCGGCATGGATACCTATTTCGGTCGTACGGCACACTTGGTCGAGACTGCGGAGACCCGTTCGCACTTCCAGCAGGCGGTGTTGCGTATTGGTAATTTTCTTATTCTGATGACACTTGCCCTGGTTGTACTGGTAATTCTGGTGGCCTTGTTCCGTGGTGATCCTTTTATCGATACCTTGTTGTTTGCCTTGATCCTGACGGTGGCATCGATCCCGGTGGCACTACCTGCGGTGATGTCGGTGACTATGGCGGTGGGTGCCTCCACCCTGGCACGGATGCAGGCCATTGTTTCGCGTCTGGTGGCAATCGAGGAGCTGGCAGGCATGGATGTGCTGTGTTCTGACAAGACCGGTACGCTTACCCAAAATGCCTTGACCCTGGGTGATCCTGTTCCGATTGAGGCGGATAATCCACAGCAGGTTATTGTTGCTGCTGCACTTGCTAGCGAGCAGGATAGTCCAGATGTGATTGATGCTGCTGTGTTCAAGGGTCTGGCTGATGCGCAGGTACTGGCAGATAGTGAAATTCTTGCATTCCATCCGTTTGATCCGGTACGGAAATATGCTGAGGCCGAGGTGAGGCAGGGTGAGCGACAGTTCAGGGTTGCCAAGGGGGCAACCCAGGTGATCGCTGCTTTGAGTGAAGTCGATGGTGACATCGCTGAGCGTATACGTATCGCCACTGATGAACTAGCTGCGCACGGTTATCGTGCCCTTGGTGTGGCGCGTACGGATGTCGATGGGCACTGGTGTTTCCTCGGACTCCTTCCTCTGTTTGATCCCCCGCGTAAGGATGCAGCTGATACCATTGCCACTATCAGGCAGATGGGTATTGATGTTCGTATGGTGACGGGTGATCATGCCGCGATTGCGCGTGAGTTGGCACAGCAACTGGGTCTCGGCACCCATATTGTCTCGGCGCAAGAGGTCTTTGAACACGATGATAGTGATGGTAACGCGGTACAAATCGAGGCTGCCGATGGCTTCGCTGAGGTGTTCCCTGAGCACAAGTTTAATATTGTTCGTAGCCTGCAAGGGAGTGGGAAGATTATTGGTATGACGGGTGATGGTGTGAATGATGCGCCAGCACTCAAGCAGGCAGATATCGGTATTGCTGTGAGTGGTGCTACGGATGCAGCACGTGCGGCGGCGGATCTGGTGTTGACAGCTCCGGGGCTGTCAGTGATTACTGCGGCAGTAGAAGAGGCGCGTAAGATTTTTGCACGGATGCACAGCTATGCTGTATTTCGTATTGCCGAGACTATTCGTGTGCTTGGCTTCATTACACTGTCGATTCTAGTGTTTAATTTTTATCCAGTAACCCCGATTATGCTGGTGTTACTGGCAGTGCTGAATGATTTTCCGATTATGATGATTGCCTATGATAACGTGCGGGTGGCAGAGCACCCTGTTAAGTGGGTTATGTCACGAGTGATTGCGGTGGCTGTCGTCACAGGAACGACGGGCGTTATTGCCACCTTCCTCTTGTTCTGGATTGCTCGGGATTATCTACAGCTGCCCTCCGCGCAGATCCAGACACTAATCTTTCTTAAGCTGCTAGTGGCGGGGCATATGACTATCTACATAACCCGCAGTGAACGTTGGTTCTGGCAACGGCCATGGCCGGCAGCGCGTCTGTTCTGGATTACCGAGACAACGCAACTGATTGGTACGTTGGCAGCCGTGTACGGTTGGTTGCTTGAACCCATTGGCTGGAACTATGCACTCCTGGTGTGGGCTTATTCGTTGCTTGAGTTTCCTGTTAATAATGCCGCTCGGGTCTGGGTGCTGGATTTTTGGGGGCGTGGGTTTAATGAACATGCACGGCATATGGATAGAGTGCATGCCTCGTTACATTCGTGCCAATGCTCATCAGTGAGTCATCGTTGTGCAACATCCTCCGATGATAGTTCGAGGAAGTCGACCTGAATTGATTCTTGTTTGACCTGGGTCAATTCAATAGGGGCACTAATGTAATCTGGCGACTATACTTTAAACATATACGACAGGAGGTGCATCATGGAATTATTAACGGTTTTAATTATATTGGCATTGCTGGCAACAATTGCTTCGCTAGGTTGGGGTATTGGCTCTATGGCGCATGGAGGTCGCTTTGATGATAAGCACGAGCTTCAGTTTATGGGTGCGCGAGTCGGTCTTCAGGGGGTTGCTATTGTCCTGTTATTGATTGCTGCCTTTGTTGCTAGTTGATGGGTGTTACTGTATTGGGTTATGTTTCTTTGTCGACAAATATTAATAGTACAGGTAGCAACAGAAAATCCATTATCAGGGCTATGCTGACTACGGTTGCAGTGAGAATACCCATGTCGACGTTAAGCTTGTAACTGGAAAAGGCAAGCACCATGAAACCAGCAACCATGATTGTTGTGGTTACCCACAGTGCCTTGCCGACGTGGGTCAGGCTGTAACGGATAGCATCATGGGGTTGGAGATTATGTTCGAGCCGGGCTCGACGGTATTTGCTAATCAGGTGTACGGTATCATCGACTATAAGCCCCATACTGGTGGCTGTAATCATGGAAGCAATGATGCCAATTTCACCAACAAAAATTGCCCATAATCCAAAGGTTATCAATACCGGGATGAAGTTCGGGATCAGGCTGATCAGACCCAGGCGAACACTGCGCAGCGCGAAGATGAGTGTTATTGATATTAATACAAAGCCTAACGCTGTACCGCCCAACATGCCAATAATATTGCGTACCGCCAGATTCACGAACATTACAATCGTGCCTGTGGCCTTGGCTTGCATGGCAGGTGGCATGTTGTCTTTCAGCCACGCCTCGCTACGTTCAATTATCTCAATAATCTGTTTTTGTGGCAGGGTATCCAGGGTGACCGTTAGTCGGCTTGCGGATTTATCCAGATTGAGCTGGCTATTGAGATCAAGGCCATAGGGTAGGGACATTTCATATAACAATAGATATTGGGCTGCGAGATTGCGTTGATCGGGCAGGCGGTACCAATCGAGCGCATCACCATGCATGGATTTGTTTAGCCGTTTCATGACATCGGTTAGACTGTTGACATGTGTGATCTCAGGCTGTGCACGTAGCCAGATGGTGAATTCTTCCAGGTGTTTGAGGTATTCAGGTTCAGAAATACCACCACTCATGCCGGATTCAATTGAGAAATCAAGGGTGTAAGGGCCCGTCAGGTTGGCAGTGGCAAAATCAGTATCGACACGAAATGGAACGCTCTCATCAAACCACTGGATAAATCGGTCATCCAGTTCAAGCCGGGGTATGAACGATATAATAATCAGGCTCAGACCTATCATGCACCAGAATAATGACACCCGCCGGTTGACCACGAAGTTACCGAGGTGTTCCATGGCAAGATGTTGTGTCCTGACTTGTGGTTGAATACGCAAGGGCAGGATTGATATTAGTGCTGGTAGAAAGGTCATAGAGAATATCCAGGCTGCCACAACACCGATAGCGGTAATATTACCAAGTTCGTTAAAGGGTGGGGAATCAGAGAAGTTGAGGCTCAGGAAGCCGATCACCGTGGTTAGGGTGGTTAGAAATACAGGTTCAGTATTGATGCGTAAACTCTCTGCCAGGGCATCCTGTTTTGAACGGCCAGCACGTATTTCCTGGAAGGTGGTCAGTAGGATATGTATGCTGTCAGCAATGGCAAGGGTGAGAATGATAATGGGAGCTAGGGCTGTTGATGCATTCATCTTGATGTCGAACCAGGACATCAGACCGAGGGCGCTGATGACTGATAGGCTTACCACTAACAGTGTTGCTATTGTGCCGGAAACTGAGCGTAACAGGAGCAATAACAGTGAGATCATTAGACCGTACATTATTGGTACCAGGGTATATGAATCCGATTCACTGACCTGGATCTCTGCTGCGCTGAAGATGGCGATACCGGTCAGTGCCACTGTTAGATCAGGATAAGTAGTGCGCAATTCTGTTATCAGTTTTTCAGCGTAGGTTACTGCTTTTGGCAGGTGTTGAGTATGGTCTGTGCCAGGAAACTGTAAGGTGACCGAGATACCGGTGGTAGCACCGTCGTAGGCAATCAAGCGTCCTGCCAGTACGGGTTCATTCAGTGCGATAGACTTAATTCTGGTAAGGTCGGTGCTGTTTAGTTCCTGTGGTTCTTCTACCAGATCGGTCACCGTTAGGTCATCACCGTTGGCCTCGGTGTGTTGGTAATTGGTGATAGAATCCACGCGAATAGCATATGGAATCTGCCAGGCTTGTTCGGTTAATTGTTTGATGATCCCCAGGGTTTTACGGGTAAATATATCTTTATTTTTTGGCTGGATGACGAAAAGAATATTCTCGCTGTTGTTATAGGTGTTCTCGAATTTTTTGAAGGCAATTAATTCAGCATTGTCTTTGCCGAAGTACACCTTGTAATCGGCAGTAAATGCAAAATTGTGCAATCCATAGCCAGCAAGTGTCACTGCAAGCAGGGATGTGACCAGTACCAGCCAACGCCAGCGCATGATCCAGTGGGCATAGGTCGGGATAAACTTTTTCATCAATATCATTTGAACATATTGCCTGCTATTCGCAAGCCTTTTCTTAAGGAGCGTATAATTGATCAGAGGTTCTTTAAATAGGTATACTGTCCCCCAATATGAATAATAAGCGAATTACTCTTGCCATCACGGGTGCCTCGGGCGCCGCCTATAGCCTGCGTCTGTTGGAGTGTTTACTGAGTGCGGGTAAAGAGGTGGCTTTATTGATATCAGCACCCGGTCAGATTGTTATTGGTATGGAAATGGCAGATAAATTACCTGGTCGCCCGGCGGCTATTCAAGAGGTGTTGAGTGAACGTTATGGTGCGGATGCCGGGCAGTTGCAGGTCTATGGGCAGCAGGAATGGACGGCATCGGTGGCGAGTGGTAGCGGTGTATCCGACGCGATGGTCGTATGTCCCTGCACCATGGGTAGCTTGTCGGCAATCGCCTGTGGTGCCAGTAATAATCTGCTGGAGCGAGCGGCTGATGTCACCATCAAGGAGAATAAAAAATTGATTCTGGTGCCACGCGAAACCCCTTTCTCTGCCATTCATCTGGAAAATATGTTGAAGCTCGCCCGTCTGGGTGTTGTCATATTGCCCGCCAACCCCGGCTTTTATCATGCGCCCGCATCCATGCAGGATCTGGTGGATTTTGTGGTCGCCAGGATTCTGGATCAGCTGGGTGTTGAACATCAGTTGATGGATGCCTGGGGTTAAGGCGAGCACAGACCCTTTGAGTCCGTACCACAGGTCTCTTCTACTCTGTTGAGTAAATCATCAGTCCCGCAATAATAACTGCCCCCGCACTGAGTATCAGCACCGCCCCAGCAGCGCAGTCCTTAACAATCTTGATGCGTGGATGCTGTTCGGGATGGAGATGATCGACCAGGTGTTCCAGTGCGGTGTTGATTAATTCTGCGGCAAGAACCAGTACGGCTATTAAGGTGCTGATTGCCCACCAGATGAGTGCAGGTTGCAGGATGATTAACAGTGGCAGCAGTAGTAAAGCAAATAGACTTTGGGTGCGGAAGCTACGTTCACTTTGCCAGCTTGCCTTGATGCCCTGTAGGGCGAAACTCAGACGTTGGATGAAAGGTTTATTCTTCAATGCTTGTCCCCTTTGTTGATGATTAAACCCTTGGTATGTTCGAATACGCATGGCTGGGGACAGGTTTCAAATCTTTCCCCTTCCAACACTATAGAGTCCTGCCAGGGTATTTGTGCCTGAGTGAGTGTGTTTTTTAATAGATACAAAGGTGCCCTCTGTAAGCGGTTAGTCTTGATGAAGGTGTAAAGTCCTAGCAAGGTGCGGCTATTTTGTAGTGATAATGTGCCAATCCATAATTCATTTGCCCCTTGTTTGATGGTGTTATTGGGCCATAGGCGCAGGATGATTTGTTGTTGAGGGTTATTGCCTGTATGAATTAGTGCAAGGGTCTCATAGATACCCTGGTGTACTTGAGGCAGGACAGGGAGTGATCGAATATCCGGGTTGCTGCTAAAGGCCTGTAAAAAACTGTGACTGTCAAAGGGATGAGGTTTACTCCAGCCCTGTTTTACTAATTCGTTTTTAATAATATTGATATCGCCATACCATTGTATGTTGATCGAGTGATCCTTATTAATGGATTGGGATGCGCTGGTTTGAGCATATCGCTGTAGATTATTATCAAGCTGTTGATATTGATAGAAGCCGAACAGGCTAATAAAAAACACAGCGGGTAGTGTCAATGTGTAGACAGATATTCGCGGGGTATGACGACAGCGCCAGGACAGGTTAAATATGAATACCCAGATGAGTGCCAGAACTAGCCCGCCAATAACATCACTTAACCAGTGTGCGCCCAAATAGACGCGAGAGAATCCTGTCAGGCTAATCAGAGTGGCGGCGATGGAATAGGGAATCCAGTGGTATTGGTAACGAATCTCTTTAGTAATAAGCAATGCTATAAAACCATAGACAGCGGTGCTCAGGCTGGTATGTGCGCTGGGGAAGGCATAATTGCTGATGCCTTCATAGATGGAGATGGGTCGGGGTATCTCCAGTATGAATTTGAGGATGAAACTGAGGGTCATGGTGCCGATATAGACCGATAACAGGTAGAGGCTGGCACGCCATTGTTTCTTTAACAGGAGTAAAAAAACAGTCAGTGCAAGAATGCTTTCCAGCAGGTTGCGTTCCCCCAGCCCTGTTATCATGATCATAATTTGATCAGTAAGCGGGCTACGGATATCTTGTAGATACTGAAAAACGAATAGGTCAATAGTTCCGATATTGATTTGAATGCCCTTGTTAATAATCAGCGCAATGAGTGCAAACAGGGATAGATAGATGGTTGCAAAGATTGCCAGGCCGGGGGCAACCGGATAAGCGGGGTCAATAATGGAGTGGATGAACGGTTGTATGAAGGGGTGTTTATTTGACCATAGAACAATCGTCCCTAGCGGTGAGCTGAATTCGGTATGTAGCCAGCGTAGGGTGTAGCGAACCAGCCACAGTCCCAGCCAGAGTATTAACAGGGTAATCAGGATAAAGGTTGCCAGTCGTCCGGTTACTTCGGCAGCTAGTTCCAGTGATGCGCCAAAGATCATGCCGGGAATAATATAAGCGGGCGCCCATAGCAGGGCGGACAGGCCATTGACCAGGTAAAAGGTGCGCGCAGGCATTTGAGACATACCCGCGATGGCGGGAACAATGGGACGTAGTGGCCCGATAAAACGTGCCAGCGCAATACTCTTGATGCCGTGTTGTTGAAAGAAGTTATTGGCGCGTTGCATCAGGCCGGGGTGGCGGGAGAAAGGCCACAATTTATAAAGCGATTCACGGTAATGATGACCCAGCCAGAAGCTCAGTCCATCACCAACGAAGGCCCCACTAATCGCCCAGATCAGGGTGCTGCCCAGTGGCATACTATCCGAGGCAATAATGGCGCCGATACCAAACATTAGCACTGCCCCTGGCATAAATAGACCAATAACCGCCAGCGATTCGGAGCAGGCGATAATAAAGACTACGATGCCACTCCAGGTCGGGTGTTCAGCGACCCATTGGAGAAGGCCTTGTAATAGATCCATTGATCCCCTCCTGTCATTCCCGTTTAAAGCCGTGATTCCCGCGCAGGCGGGAATCCACCCAAAAAATCACATGCCCGCAAAGACCTGCTCGGCAATATCCAGCGTCTCCTGAATGGCGCTATCATCATGTGCGGCTGAGACAAAACCGGCTTCAAAGGCGGAAGGTGCCAGATAAACACCTCTATCCAGCATGGCATGGAAAAAAACCTTGAAGCGTTCTTGGTCACAACGGCTGACCTGTGCAAAATGGGTGATCTTATCCTCATCGCTGAAGAACAGGCCAAACATACCGCCGACTTGATTGGCGGTCATGCCAATGCCTGCTGCGCTTGCACGTTCCAGTATGCCGCTAACCAGGGTCTCGGTGGCTTGTTGTAGTCGCTGATGAAAACCGGGTTGGGCGATCAGTTGCAGGGTGGTTAGTCCTGCTGTCATGGCAACGGGATTTCCTGACAAGGTACCTGCCTGGTAAACCGGGCCCAAGGGGGCGATGTGCTGCATGATATCAAGGCGACCACCAAAGGCACCGACCGGCATACCACCACCGATAATCTTGCCGAGGGTAGTGAGGTCGGGTTTGATGTTATATAGGGTCTGTGCACCACCATTGCTAACCCGAAAACCGGTCATCACTTCATCAAAGATAAGGACGCTATCATATTGATCGCAGACCGCCCTGAGTCCTTGCAGAAAACCGGGTGCCGGGGGAACGCAGTTCATATTGCCAGCGACAGGTTCGACAATAATGGCAGCAATCTGTGTGCCAATTTCTTTGAAGGCCTCTTCAACCTGTTGCAGATTATTGTATTCCAGGGTGATGGTATGCTCTGCCAGTGCCGCAGGGACACCGGGCGATGTTGGAACACCAAGAGTCAACGCGCCTGAACCCGCCTTAACCAGCAATGAGTCTGAGTGGCCGTGATAACAACCTTCAAATTTCACAATTTTGTCGCGTCCGGTAAAGCCGCGTGCCAGACGGATGGCACTCATGGTTGCCTCGGTGCCGGAGCTAACCATGCGTACCATCTCCAGTGAGGGCAAGGTTTCACACAGATAATCAGCCATACGGGTCTCGATCTCGGTGGGTGCGCCAAAGCCGAGGCCATTGGCAACGCTCTCTTGCACGGCACGAATCACCTCTGGATGAGCGTGGCCAAGGATCATCGGCCCCCATGAACCAACATAATCAATGTATTTTTTACCATCGCTATCGAATAGATAAGGTCCCTTTCCACGTTCAATGAAGATAGGCTCGCCACCCACACCCTTGAATGCGCGTACCGGTGAATTAACCCCACCAGGGATGTGTTTTTGAGCCTTTATAAATAAGTCGTGTGATTTTGTCATGGGTGGGTTCCAGTATGCTTTTGCTAGTATGGGATATGTTGTTTTATTATACTTAATTGGTAGGGGTTTGTCGGGTTACGGCTGCGCCTAACCCGACCTACCGTATTTATTTAATGTAGGTTGGGTTAGATGCGTAGCATCGTAACCCAGCAATTAGATTGGCCTTAGTCCCCATTCCGTGCGTACCACAGACACTTAAAGTATAATATTACCTATGCTAAATGAACTTTATGAATCTAATCTGAAGAGCCTGCCGTTGATCAATCGTGGCAAGGTGCGTGATATCTATGCCGTGGGTGATGACCACCTGTTGATTGTGACCACCGACAGGCTTTCCGCCTTTGACGTCATCATGTCTGATCCGATACCGGGTAAGGGTGTGGTTTTGACGACAGTGGCTAATTTCTGGTTTGAACGCACCCGGAATATTATCCAGAATCAGCAATCTTCATTATCCATTGCCGATGTGCTGACTGCCGATGAATGTGCTCAGGTCGAAGGTCGGGCGATTGTGGTGCGTAAACTCAAGGCGTTGCCGGTTGAGGCGATTGTGCGGGGTTATCTAATCGGTTCCGGCTGGAAGGATTATCAGGCACATGGCAGTGTTTGTGGTATTGAATTGCCCACTGGTCTACAGATGGCAGATCAATTACCCGAGCCCATCTACACCCCCTCCACCAAGGCCGCATTGGGTGAGCATGACGAGAATATTGATTTTGCCACAACCGAGGATCTGTTAGGTCAGGATATGGCGGCTCAGGTACGGGATGTCAGTCTGCGTATCTATAAAGAGTGTGCCGCCTATGCTCTGGAACGTGGCATTATTATTGCGGATACCAAGCTGGAATTTGGACTTGATGACGATGGGAAACTAACTCTGATTGATGAGGTCTTAACACCAGACTCTTCACGCTTCTGGTCAACCGATAGTTATCATCCGGGCAGTAGCCCCGAGAGTTTTGATAAGCAATATGTGCGTGATTACCTGGAGTCACTGGACTGGAACAAGCAGCCACCAGCTCCTGTGCTTCCTGATGAGGTAAAACAACGCACAGCAGAGAAGTACAAAGAAGCACAAACTCGATTAATGAGGTAGGGTGCGTACCACGCACCAGCAAGGTAGTGCGTACCACGCACCCGATACAGGAGAGTAATATGTATGGTTTTAACGTAACAGTAGCAATGAGTTTTTCCGATGCCGTCGATAAGGTGACTGAGGAATTGATGAAAGAGGGTTTTGGTGTCCTGACCGATATTGATGTGGCTGCCACATTAAAGAAGAAACTGGATATTGATCGTCTTCCTTATCGTATCCTCGGTGCCTGTAATCCTGCACTGGCTAATCAGGCCATTAATGCTGATCCTGATATTGGTCTATTATTACCTTGTAATGTGGTTGTACGTGAGCAGGAAAATGGTGATGTGATCGTTGGCTTTATGGACCCATCAGCGGTATTGGGTCTGGTCGAACAGGATGGGATTGAGACCTTGGCACAAGAGGTGCGTTCACGTTTGATGCGGGTGCGGGATGCTATCGCTTAGCCATTCAACCAGATAAAAGATTATTTGTCCTTCGGATGATTTTGAAGGGCCGAGTACACGGGCTGCATAGTGTTTATTCTCGGGTTGAGCCGACTGTAGTGCTTCTTCGGCTGTTGCGTAACGTTGTATGCAGTTGGCAGGAAAGCGTTTACGGTTACGCTTGGGTACATAAACTACTGCAAAGTGTATTTCAGAAACTTTTGTAATCGGATCCAGAGGTACGATGCCACGCATGATAAGGTTTTCCCTATTAATGTGTGCTCATTGTAACCACTATAACCGCTTGTGTCAGGCAGGGAATGGGTATGACGATTCAACCAGATGATCTTACCAATACCGGGCATCGACTCCGATTATTGAGTTATAACGTGCAGGCGGGTATTAGCACCTCGCGTTACCGACATTATATTACGCAGAGTTGGCGTCATTTGTTTCCCCATAAGCAACGCTTTAAAAACTTGAACAGGATTGCAGATATTGTTGCATCCTATGATGTGGTGGGTTTGCAGGAAGTGGATGCGGGAAGTTTACGTAGTGGTTTTGTTAATCTCACCGAGTATCTGGCAGAGCGTGCCGGTTTTCCATTCTGGCATGACCAAACCAACCGTAAGATCAGCAAGATTGCACGTCATGCGACGGGATTAATGAGTCGCTTTGAGCCCAGAGAGGTAAAGGCATACAAGTTACCTGGACGCATTCCAGGGCGCAACCTACTGGATGTTCGTTTTGGGCAAAAGGGTGATTCATTGCATGTCTTTGTGGTGCATCTGGCTTTGGGTGCACGTGCGCGTATGGAACAGATTGCCTATATCTCAGATCTGATTAATTCGTGTGAACATGTGATATTGATGGGCGATATGAATTTCAAATCAAGAAGTAAGGAAATGGACTACCTGTTGTCACACACGGATATGCGGGAATCAGTACATGATTTGCATACTTATCCGAGTTGGAGTCCTAAAAGAAATATTGATCATATTCTGGTGACGGATCAACTGGATGTCGAAAAGGTGCAGGTGCTAACCGGTTTTGCCTCAGATCATCTGCCTATAGCGATGGAGGTACGCTTGCCGGAGTCTATTCATCTGGTGGGTTAGTGATGGGTGATTGTTGTAATCAGGGTTGCTCATTGAATGGGTTACAAGAGCGCCAGCGTAGTACGCTCAGGATTGTTCTCGCTATTAACGCGTTAATGTTTTTTGTAGTTATTACGGCTGCATTATATGCGCAATCTTCAGCACTACTATCAGATAGTATGGATTATTTTGGGGATGCAGTGACCTATGCCTTGAGCCTGTTTGCGATCTCACGTTCGGTAATATTTAAGGCCAGGGTTGCGCTATTTAAAGGCGTGCTTATTTTTTCCGCAGCTGCGTTGATTGCCGGACAAATTATTTATAAGTTATGGGTACCCAGTGTGCCAGTCTTTGAGGTGATGGGCATCTTTAGTCTCGTAGGCTTGTTGGCGAACAGCACTTGTTTGTTTCTTCTCTGGCGACATCGTAATGAGGATATCAATATGAGTTCAGTGTGGGAGTGTTCACGCAATGATATTGTGGTGAATCTGTCAGTTCTTTTGGCCGCCGGGGGGGTATGGTTGAGTGGTGATGGTTGGCCTGATATTATAATAGCGACTCTTTTGGTGGTGTTTTTGATACGTTCGGCTTTACGCATTATCACCTCTGCGCGTGCTGAACTTGAGAGACCTATTACTCCTCAATCATAATGGTTTGGTAACGATAGACGCGTAGGGTGTTGCTCCAGTAGTCAGGTGACAGACCGGCCTTTTGTTTGAGGTGACGTAAAAAAATATCTGTTTGGGGTAGGCTCTCCCATACCGAGGGCAGGAATGTTCCTTTGTATGCCCCTTCCTCCAGGATGAGTCCATCCTGTCCGGATCTTATTTGCTGGATAAGATCGACCTCAGAGTTAAAGGTAAGGAGTTCTGCTGGTGTTAATACCGAGATGTCGATATGGATTTGTGTCTCTTCTTCTTTGCTGAGGGCTGAAAAACGGGGGTCTTGAAAGGCGGCGGCATAGGCATGATTGGAGACATCCTTGATGAGTGGCTGGTAGGCCTCCAGGGTACCGATACATCCTCGTAGTTGTTGATGGATTTGTAAGGTTACAAAGCTGGCGCAATGAGTTTGTAATGTCTTGCTGTAGCCGCCAATTTCAATAGGTGCAGGTTGGTGATGCTGCAGGCCGTATTGTATAGAGGCTCGGGCGGTATGTAATAAGGTCTCTCGATCTTGTTGGCTGAGATCAGTAGGCTGCATAGGCACCATACCCTACCACGCGATCTTTGCTGCCAGCAGTATCACCGGAGTTGCGTAGATCCAGGGTTTTTATCTGTAGGTTTTTTGTGTGTAGTAGTTCCAGTAGACCATTAAGGGGATTGCGACCACAGGCCATATCGTGATTGATAAGCTCGGGTTGCAGTGCTTCTATAGCATCGGATGCTCGGCGATCAATGACCTGTGCCTGCTCGTAACTCAGATAGTGACTTAGATCCGAGCTGATAATAATAAGAGTTTCTTCATCGCCCCACAGTTGATTAAGCACTTCGGCAACGGATTGTTGATCGGCATCACCGACTACCAGTGGAATCAATTTAAAATCATCCAGTACGGTTTGTAAGAAGGGGACTTGTACCTCGAGGCTATGTTCTTGTTCATGTGCGGCATCAAGGTAGTTAACCTGTGGCATGGATTCGATTTTGGCGATAGCTTCAATATCAAGCGGCACGGTGCCAAGAGGCGTTAGAAAGCCATGGGCAGTGCTGACGGCAAGACCGGCAAAGGGGATATGATGAGAGGGTCCCAGTAACACCACTTTTTTAATACGTTTACGCATATCTTGCAGGCTAACATAAGCGCTGGCTGCAATGGGGCCCGAGTAGATATAACCGGCATGGGGAACAATCAGTGCCTTGGGTTGAAGTTTTACTGCGCGGGCTTGTTGCAAGTAGGTATTGATATCCTGTTGCAGTTGCTCCGGGTTAGCGGGGTAGAATTGGTTGGCGACGGCGGGTGGGCGAATTTTGCTCATGGACTTATGTTATATTGTTGTTGGGGTAAATACAAAGGGAACACCCATCCATGTCTCTTGAGGTCATCGTGGTTAGTAGTATGAAATGAGGAAAGGCTGATGGACACTGATACGGTAGGTACTAAATATTGGCATAAGATTGGAAAGGATCGGGTGCAGTGTGATTTGTGTCCGCGCTTTTGTAAATTGAAGGAAGGGCAACGGGGTTTGTGTTTTGTGCGTGCCAATGAAGGTGGGCAGATTGTACTCAAGACCTATGGGCGTTCCAGTGGTTTTTGTGTTGATCCTATTGAGAAGAAGCCACTGAATCATTTCCTGCCGGGGACACCGGTACTCTCCTTTGGTACGGCGGGTTGTAATCTAGCGTGTAAGTTTTGTCAGAACTGGGATATCAGTAAGTCGCGTGAGGTGGATACCCTGGCGGATTCTGCATCGCCACAAAAAATTGCACAGGCGGCGGTGCAGTTGGGTTGTCGTAGTGTCGCCTATACCTATAATGATCCAGTGATATTCCATGAGTATGCGATTGATGTGGCAGCTGCCTGTCGGGATAAAGGGATTAAGAATGTGGCCGTTACTGCAGGTTATGTTTGTAAGGAACCGGCAAAGGAATTCTTTGCGCTGATGGATGCAGCCAACATTGATCTTAAGGCATTTACCGATGATTTTTATCACAAGGTGACGGGTGGACACCTACAGCCGGTGCTGGATATCCTGGAGTATGTGCGGCATGAGACGGATACCTGGCTGGAGTTAACGACCTTGTTAATACCAGGTTTGAATGATTCGGATGATGAGGTTAATGCGATGACGCAATGGGTAGTGGAGCGATTGGGGCCTGATGTGCCAATGCATTTTACTGCCTTTCATCCTGACTGGCGGATGAGGGATATTGTGTCGACACTGCCAGAGACGCTATTACGTTGTAGGCAGATCGCGCTGGATAACGGGGTGCATTATGCCTATGTGGGTAATGTGCATGACAAGGTGGCAGAGAGTACCTATTGTCATCAGTGTGGACAGATGTTGATTGGGCGCGACTGGTATGAATTAAGCGAATGGCAATTAGATGATAAAGGTTGTTGTAATCAATGTGGAACAGCTTTGAATGGTGTGTTTGAGGCGCAGGCGGGTGACTGGGGTGCGAGGCGATTGCCAGTGTGCCTGGAGTCGGTTTGAGATAACAGTTTAATGAGGTGGCTATGATAAAGAGATATTCACACTGCTGTCCCGTTAACTCAAGAGGCAGGGATTACGCTTCTCTATCAGAGACCCTTGCCCGCATGGACGCGGGCGTGGAGCCTACAGGGATGTATTCACGGCGTGTCTCTGGTAGAAAAGTGTGATTCATGTCTCAAACTGACCAGGCATATTTATTTTGTTAACTAGAATTACACAGACATTGCTAATAGCTGCTTTGCTATTCACAAGTCTATTTTTTATTGCGCCCTCATTAATCCGCATAGCAACTGTTTCATTGTTGCAAGGTCAAGGCCTGGAAGCTGATATTGGCGATCTTGAGATTGACCTTGATTTTGATAATACGGTTATCACTATTTCCAAGATGCGTGTAAGGCACCCTGATGGCAGAGAGTTTGCTGTTGACTGGCTTTATCTGGATATGGTTTGGCAACCGTTTCTGGGTCGGATGCCGGTTATAAAGCTGGTTAAGATAAAAGGGTTTAGGCTAGATGGGCTGCGGAATAAAAAGAAGGCGACATCTTTTTATTTGATAGCCGATCAAATTATTTGGCAAGGGGGTATTGCCCTGGGTTCGAATGCCTCTTCCCAGTCTTTTGTTGCGATGCATGGCTCCCTGGATGTAAGTCATATTGAGTTTGTCGATAATCACAATAGACGTTTTGTAGTTGCAGATTCTGTTGTACTTGATCAAGTGCATGTCCAGGGTCTGGATAAAATTAATATCAAACAATTGGATGTAACGAATTTTGTGTTGTTGCCAGATCCATCGAACGCTCGCTCGCTGGTGCAGTTGGATCGTATGCGGGTGGATAATTTTGGTTTTACCGATGGTTATTTGTTGGCGGCGAGTGCTATCAAGTTATCGGGTATTGGTGCCAATATTCTGCGTGATGAAGATGGACGTTGGGAGTTGCAGGAAAGATTGGGGGTGTTATTTCCCCCGGATGATAAGGCTGATAGTAATGAGATGGATCAATCCGGTTTACAGGTGAGTTTAGGTGTGCTGGAAATAATGTCAGATCGTCCGATCCATTTTACAGATAATAGTTTGAAGCAAGTATTTAACCTATCTACCGAGATTAAAGAATTTTCCCTGAGTAATATTGATAGCTCTGCTATTGAGCAGAGCAGCCCGTTAAAGATACGTTTATTAATGGATGAACATGCCCTTTTTGAACTGAAAGGTGGGGTGCAGTTATTTGCTCCCTTATTAAGTTTTGATCTTACGGGAGATATTAATGGCCTTGATTTAAGACCGTTTAATGTCTATGTGGAAGATAGTCTGGGTTATCATATTAATAGTGGTCAATTAAATTCAAAGATTAAATTGTTATCTATTAAAGGTCGTTTAGATAGCCTGCTGGATCTGGATTTCAAGCAGCTCACGCTAAAGGCTCTGGACCAGGATATTGCTGAAAAAACAGATCAGCGGATGGGTTTTCCGCTAACGACGGCGCTGGATCTTATGCGTGAAAGTGACAACAGTATTCAATTAAAGCTACCAGTGACAGGTGATGTTAATAATCCAGATTTTGATGCGTCGGATGCGGTTTTCAAGGCGACTTCCAGCGCTATTAGCTCGGTTATTATTAATTACTATACACCGTTGGGTCTGGTTACTATTACGAAGGGTTTGTTTGATTTGGTGACTGCTCTGAGGTTTGATCCTGTTTTATTTGATGTGGGGTCGGATAAGATTGCTGAAAAATCTGTGGGCAAGTTGGCGCAGTTGCTAAGTGAACGCTCACAGTTACATGTTACGCTTTGCGGCTATAGTAATGCAGGGGATCTTCTTCTGTTAGATCCAGGTTATAAAAAAGAACCTGAAGATAGCGAGAGCCCACTTGAGTTGGATAATATGCTCAAGATGAAGTTACTGGGGTTGGCAGAACAACGTGCTGAGTCTATTAAGCATCATTTGCTTAAAAAAGGCATTACGGCTGATCGTTTGATCTTGTGTGAACCGGTGTTTAAACTGGATGCGATTGCAGGTGTGGATATTAGTCTATAGAGAAGTGCAATTCCTGTCTCTTGAGTTAACGGGATAGTAATGAAGCTTTTTATGTATTGGTTTTTTTCGGCTTCGCACTAAACTCAAAGGCATCACTAAAAAAGCGTTCTTTCTGTGCACCATGTTTTTCGAATAACTCTACGGCGCTATGGATCATATCCGGTGCGCCACTCATGTAGATATCAAAGCCACTGAGATCAGGGTATTTTGCTACCACAAGATGGGTTACCAGACCTTTCTTGCCTGACCATGAGCCATCATCGTCGGCACCCGACAGGACGGGGGTGTATTCAAAGTGCTTATATTCCTTCGCCCACTGCTGCGGTAGTTTGTTCAGATATAGATCCTGCTCACCGTGTGCGCCCCAGAACAGGTGTATGGGTTGTTTTAATCCGGTACGAAAACAGTGTTCGAGCATGCCCTTGAGTGGAGCAAAGCCAGTGCCACCGCCAATCAGCAATAGCGGGCGTTGTGAGTCTTCACGGATAAAGAAGGAACCCAAAGGACCTTCGATGCGTAGCATGTCTTTACGGTGCATGTCGTGGAATATCTGATGGGTTAATTTACCACCTGGGATCTCACGAATGTGTAATTCGATGTATTCATCATCATGTGGGGCATTGGCAATAGAAAAACTGCGTGGGTTATCATTATCCAGCAGGATATTGATATATTGCCCGGCAAGAAACTGCATACGTTCCATTTCCGGGATCTTTAATTTTACTCGCATCACATCGTGGCTTAGTTTTTCCAGTATTTCAATGCGGCAGGGGTATTTCTTGATGAGTATATCTCGCGTCTCATCAACCTCCTGAATCTTGATGGTGAGATCAGAGGCGGGTTGGGCCTGACAGAACAGCACGCTACCATCGGAGAGTTCATTCTCATCCTGACCATAAATCTTACCGCTGAGTAACAGTCCCTGACAGGCACCACATTCGCCACTACGACAACCGTATGGCAGGTTGATGCCCTGACGAAGTGCTGCATCCAGTACGCTCTCATCCTCCTCGGTAGTAAATTCATGTCCGCTGGGTTGTATTTTTATGTTGTATGTCATTAGGGTTTGTTTCTATCCGTATCCTGGCAAGAACAGGTGATTATCGCTGAATTATGCATCTTGTTAAAGGTATACCCCGAAAAGATTAAGGGTACTTAAGGGCGCTCAGAATAATTCATCCCACAGAGCATCTATTTTTTCTTTAACGCAGGTATCCATCTGGATGGGTCGCCCCCATTCACGTTGAGTCTCGCCGGGCAGTTTGTTGGTGGCATCAAAACCGATCTTGCCACCGAGACCGGATACCGGGGAGGCAAAATCCAGGTAATCAATCGGGGTATTTGACAGGATGACGGTATCGCGTTCGGGGTCCATGCGGGTGGTCATCGCCCAGATGACATCGTTCCAGTCGCGGACATTAACGTCGGCATCGGTGATGATGACAAACTTGGTATACATAAACTGGCGCAGGAAGGACCATATACCAAACATGATGCGTTTGGCATGTCCGGCATATTGTTTGTTGATACTGACGCAGGCCATGCGATAGGAACAACCCTCAGGTGGTAGATAAAAATCGACAATCTCGGGAAATTGTTTTTGCAAAATGGGGATAAAGACCTCATTGAGTGCAGCGCCGAGTACCGCAGGCTCATCGGGTGGGCGGCCGGTATAGGTGCTATGATAAATGGGCTGATTGCGGTGAGTGATGCGTTCCACAGTGAATACTGGGAATGTCTCTACCTCGTTGTAATAACCGGTGTGGTCACCAAAGGGGCCCTCTTTTGCAACATCATCGGGGTAGATATGTCCTTCCAGTATAATCTCGCTCTGTGCCGGAACCAGTAATTCTGCTTCGGTACAGGCAATGACCTCGGTCTTTGATCCTCGTAACAAGCCAGCAAAGGCATATTCTGACAAGTTATCAGGCACCGGGGTGACAGCGGCAAGGATACTGGCGGGATCAGCTCCCAGGGCAACAGCCACCGGGAAGGGTTTGTCAGGATATTTTTCACACCACTCGCGGTAATCAAGAGCACCTCCCCGGTGTGCAAGCCAGCGCATAATGACACGGTTTTTACCAATGACCTGTTGCCGATAAATCCCCATATTTTGACGATCTTGATTGGGGCCTTTGGTCACGACCAGTGGCCAGGTGATCAGGGGGGCAGCATCCTCGGGCCAGCAGGTTTGTATTGGGAAGATAGAGAGATCAACGGCATCGCCTTCGATGATATTTTCTCTACAAGGTGCCTTGCGTACCTGTTTCGGTGCCATATTTAATACCTGTTTAAATATGGGTAGTTTCTCCCAGGCATCTTTGATACCTTTGGGTGCATCGGGTGATTTCAGCATGGCAAGGGTGTTACCAACCTCACGCAGGGCCAGCACTGAGTCCTGGCCCATACCCATGGCAACGCGTTCAGGGGTGCCAAATAAATTGGTTAGGATGGGGATGGAGGAGCCCTTTGGATTCTCAAATAATAGAGCTGGCCCCTGGTTTCTGAGTACACGGTCACTTATTTCAGTAATCTCCAGATAGGGATCGACCTCGGTTTGAATCCGTTTTAATTGTCCGGATTCCTCCAGTTTTTTCAGGAAGTCACGCAAATCTTTATATTGCATAGTAGTATGGGTTTCCTTTATTGTTACCGAAGTCTACATATAGTCTAGAATACCTCACCTTGGTACGGTAAGGCTATAAAAGTAAAAATGGATATTGATGGGTGTGTTATGGGTGAAACCGACGATAATGATTTGTCTTCCTTGAATGCGGATTGGTGCCAGGTTCGCAGAACGGTTGTTATGTTACAGGCCGCAGTGACGCATATTCAGTTAACAATGACAGAAAGTGATGAGTCTATTAATGACCTGGCTTCTTCATTTACGTTATTAGCAAATAAGACAAATGCTATAAAAGGGTTGATTGAAAAGCTCCCGGATGGCCCGCAAAAGGATGAGCTGGCGGCCGAAGTTGCGGGTCTGAATGATAATGTTCATGGTAATGTCATTGCCTTTCAGTTCTATGATAAATTAAATCAGCGTATCGAGCATATAAGGAATGGCCTGGATATGTTAGCTGAGTTATTGAACAATAAGAATCGTATATTTAGTCAACAAGAGTGGATGGTGCTACAAAATCAGATCAAGGATGATTTTCATATTGATGATGATAAGGTATTGTTTGATGCCATTATCAATGGTGCTAGCCGGGAAGAGGCGCTGCGTCTGTATCATGAGCGCAAACAACAGGGTAATAGCGCAGGTGATATCGACCTGTTCTAAAGGTGCTACATTCCCTGGCTTCTCAGGATGCCTCTAGCATCAGTCCACTATGACGTAGTAAAGCATCAATATTAGGTTCGCGCCCGCGAAATTCTATAAAGAGTTCCATTGGTTCGCGTGAACCTCCTTGTTCCAGGATGCAGGATAAAAAACGCATACCAGTTTCACGATCAAAGATATCAGATTCTTCGAAGGCGGAAAATGCATCGGAGGATAATACTTCAGCCCATTTATAGCTGTAATAACCTGCTGCATAGCCGCCCGAAAAGATATGTGAGAAACTATGTGGGAAACGGTTGAATGAAGGTGGTTGTATTACTGATACTCGGTCACGCACCTGTTTTAACACCTCGTAGATATGGCCTTTCTGTTCGGCCTTAAATTCAATGTGTAGCTGGAAGTCAAAGATGGAGAATTCCAGTTGACGCACCATCTGCATAGCGGATTGAAAGTTTCTCGCGGCCTGCATACGTTGATAAAGATCATCCGGGATGGCTTCGCCAGTTTTATAATGTGCAGAGATCATATTCAGTGCATCACGTTCCCAGCACCAGTTTTCCATGAACTGGCTGGGTAGTTCTACGGCATCCCAGGCTACACCGCTGATGCCGGATACCCCGGAGAAATTAATTTGTGTGAGCATGTGATGCAGGCCATGACCAAATTCATGAAACAGGGTCAGTACCTCTTCATGGGTGAAGAGTGCCGGGTCATCACCAATCGGTGGAGAGAAGTTGCAGGTTAGATAGGCAACCGGGGTTTGTATCTTGTCTGCAATGCTCTTGCGGGTAATACATTCATCCATCCAGGCACCGCCACGTTTGTGCGGGCGGGCATAAAGATCCAGATAGAATTGTCCACGCAGATTTTCTTCTTCATCATGGATGGAAAAAAATCGAACATCCTCATGCCAGCAATCAATCCCTTGTTCTTCTTTGATGTGCAGTCCATAGAGTCGATTGACAACCTTGAACATGCCATCAATGACATGGTTCTCAGGGAAGTAGGGTTTGAGTTCTTCCTGTGAGATGTCATAGCGTTGCTTGCGCATCTTTTCGGAGAAATAAGAGATATCCCATGCCTCAAGGGTGTCGTGCTGGTGTTGCTCTTGTGCAAATTCACGTATCTCCTCGAGTTCCTTTTTGGCAATGCTGGTGGAACGGTCAGCAAGGTCGTTGAGAAAGGATAATACCTGTTCGGTTGAGGCTGCCATCTTGGTGGCAATGGAATAGTCCGCGTAATTGTCAAAGCCCAGTAATAACGCCATCTCCTTGCGCAGGGTCAGGAGTTGTTCCATGATTTGAGTGTTATCCCATTTCCTTGGATGCGGGCCCTGGTCGGAGGCACGGGTGACATAGGCGGTATAGACCTCTTCGCGTAATGCGCGGCTGTCGGCATAGGTAATAACGGGGAAATAGGAAGGGAACTCCAGGGTCAATAACCAGCCATCCTTATTCTCACGCTCGGCAATTTGTTGTGCTAGTGCAATGGCCGATTCCGGTAGACCTTTGAGTTCATCAATATTGGTAATGTGTTTTTTCCAGGCATGAGTGGCATCAAGCAGGTTTTCATCAAATTTTGCAGATAACGAGGAAAGTTCCTGCATGATTGCCTTGAAGCGATTGCGTGCATCAGTTTCGAGTTCAATGCCCGATAATCTGAAATCACGCAGGGCATTATGGATAATCTTTTGTTGCGCGGTTTCCAGTTGATCAAATGTTGAGCTTTCAGCAATCTGTTTAAAGGCGCGGTAGAGGCCTTCATTTTGACCCAGTTCGGTACTATAAGCACTGAGTTTGGGTAGGCAGGCATTATAGGCGGCGCGTAGCACATCACTGTTAACCACAGAGTTCATGTGGCTGGCGGGTGACCATGCACGGCTTAATCGGTCATCCATATCCTCCAGTGGTTGAACCAGATTGTCCCAGCTATATTCGGTGTTTTCATTCAGTAGTTTTTGAATGGTTGTTTTGTTTTCCTGCAACAGGTGGTCGATAGCAGGTTCGAGGTGTTGTGCCTGTATGTGGGAGAAGGCAGGTAATCCAGTGGTTTCAAGCAAGGGGTTTTGCATGTAAGCTCTCATGTGGGTAGGGTTTTATTTAATACTAATGGATTCTACGTGATTTGTTATTGATAGGGAATAATTGTGTGTTGTGGGTTCGAGGCAGGAGATGCTCCACTTTATCAGAGACGCGCCGTGAATACATCCATGTAGGCTCGATGCCCGCGTCCATGCGGGCAACGGTCTCTGATAAAGCGGAGCATCTCCTGCCTCTTGAGTTGGCTGTACGTGTGATAGTGATAGGTTTCGTCATCCCATGCTAAAATGTATTTATTATTAATTTAGAGGATTTATAGGGTATGACTAAACATTATGATTTGATCGCCATTGGTGGTGGTAGTGGCGGTCTTTCTGCTGCGGAACGTGCGGCATTGTATGGTGCCAAATGTGCGGTGGTGGAAGAAAAACGGATGGGCGGTACCTGTGTGAATGTGGGTTGTGTCCCTAAAAAGGTGATGTGGTATGGTGCCTCGATTGCTCACGCGCTTAAGGATGCCGAGGGTTATGGTTTTAAGTCGGGTAAGATTGAATTTGATTGGGCAACCCTTAAGAAGGGGCGTGATAATTATGTCAATGGTATTGAGTCCTGGTATCACAATTATCTCAAGGACTCGAATATTGATGAGATTCAGGGACGCGCGCGTTTTGTTGATGCCCATACTATTGAGGTTAATGGTGAACAGTATACGGCAGATCATATTGTTATTTCGGTGGGTGGTTATCCGAGTGTCCCGGATCTGCCGGGTGCTGAGTTGGGGATTACCTCGGATGGGTTCTTTGAGCTGGAACAACTTCCGCAACGTGTGGTAATTGTGGGTTCCGGTTATATTGCGGTTGAGTTGGCAGGGGTACTGAATTCGCTGGGTAGTGATGTTACCTTGATGTTACGCCGTGGTCATATTCTACGTTCTTTTGATGCGATGTTGCGCGAGGGTCTGATGGAACAGATGATTAATGACGGGATTGATGTGGTGTCACAGACCGAGGTGAGTCAACTGGTGCAGCAGGATGATTCACGACTGATGGTTGAATGTAATAAAGGTAAGGTTTTGTCTGATATCGATCAGTTGATCTGGGCCATTGGGCGTAACCCTGCAACCGCTGATTTGAATCTTGATGTAACCGGTGTGACGATGGATGCACAGGGTTTTATTCCTTCTGATGATTATGAAAATACCAATGTGCGGGGGGTTTATTCATTGGGTGATGCCAGTGGTAAGGCACCATTAACACCGGTTGCTATTGCGGCGGCACGTCGTCTGGCGGATCGTCTGTTTGATGGCCAGGAGGATAGGCATCTGGATTATTCGAATATTGCAACCGTGGTATTTAGTCATCCACCTCTGGCAACAGTAGGACTGAGTGAGGAAGAGGCGCGGGCGAAGCATGGAGATGCGGTCAAGGTCTATCAGTCGCGTTTTACCCCGATGTATCATGCCTTGACCGAACATAAGTCAGAGACCGCGATGAAGTTGGTAACGATTGGCGTGCAGGAAAAGGTCGTCGGTTGCCATATTATGGGTGCCGGTGCGGATGAGATGTTACAAGGGTTTGCAGTAGCGATTCGTATGGGTGCCTGCAAACGGGACCTGGATGATACGATAGCTATTCACCCAACCAGTTCAGAAGAGCTAGTAACCATGCGTTGATTAAGGGTTCACTCCAGCCCGGGGACAGAGCCGGTTTTTGGCTCTGTCCCCTCGAGCACGTACCACAGGCTTTATTCACCGTAAAAAACCATTCACCCTTCAAGCACGTACCACCCGCTTTATTAACCAAGGGAATCCCCTATGAAAAACATCCGCGAATTTGAAGGCAAGACCCCCATACTCGCCGAGGGTGTCTACATCGACCCAACAGCACTGGTAATCGGCGATGTCGAAATTGGCAAAAACTCATCAGTCTGGCCGATGGTGGTGATCCGTGGTGACATCCACTCCATCCGTATTGGTGCAAGAACCAATATACAGGATGGCAGTATCCTGCATATTACCCATGACAGTGAATATGCACCGGGTGGTTTTCCACTGACTATTGGTGATGATGTCACGGTGGGGCATCAGGTTGTTCTGCATGCCTGTACTATTGAGGATAGATGCCTGATCGGGATGTCGGCGACAGTGCTGGATGGTGCTGTGGTGCGTGCTGGTGCGATGGTGGGTGCGGGGAGTCTGGTACCACCGGGTAAGGATCTGGAGGGTGGCTATTTGTGGTTAGGTAGCCCGGTGCGTCGTGCTCGTGAACTGACGATGAAGGAAAATAATTTTCTGCAATATTCAGCGGATAATTATGTGCGTTTGAAGGATCGTTATCGAACATAACGGCTTGTATTCATTCAGGTGTAGGTGTAGGCTGAATTCGGCGGTGACAGATAGTCTTATGTATGTGATCTATTTGTGACCATTGATAATCACTTTATCTTTAAGGATGTGCTTGATTGAGTCTGAATTAATGTATTAAAAAAATATCGGTTTCATTCAAAATTATAATAATCTCATCCTTGGGTGAAGATAAATAAAAATGGAGAAGAATGATGAAAATTATTAAAAATAATCTGGTAAAAAATATTGCTGTCTCAGCACTGTATCTTGTTTCATTAACGGTATCTGCAGGCTCTATAGATCCCCTTGATTCTCTCACTAAGGTAAAGGTACCGTTTCCTGCCATTAATCTAGGGGTGCCTACATACGTAAACCCAACCTATGTTGATAATTCACCGGTGGGTTTTTCCGGTACCTGGAGTAGTCCGGCGGCAACCCCTTGGCTGGGTACCTTTACCGGCACAGGTACACTCGCCCTGGGCGCATCAGCATCAGCTACAGGTACCGGTGTATTCGATTTTAGTGGTCTTACCAATAATGGTGGTCTGCTTCCCGCGCACTCCTATTTTACTATAGCTGATCTGGACTTTGGTTCTGCCACCAGTGAAACGATTAGCCTCAGGGCCTATGATGCGGCAGGGGATTTATTAACAGACCCATGGTTGGAAAAACCTGACTGGATATTTGGTAATGGGCCATTGGTGCCAAGTGCATTACCAAGTTATATCTGGGATGCAGGGGCGGGTACCTATACCTTTGATGGTGCGGGTGAGACCTATGCGGGTAATCCTAATGTTGCATTTAGCATGCTGAATACTGTGCCTATTTCGGTGCTTGAAGAAACCAAGCTGACTGCCTATGCTAGCTTTAGTATTAAGGCACCGACAGTGGTTCCCGTTCCTGCTGCAGTCTGGTTGTTTGGCTCGGGTCTTTTGGGCCTGGCTGGTTTTGCCAGACGTCGGTAGCTTATTGTTTTTCAGATAAACGGGGCGGCGTTCTTGAGTTTTTCAAGAGCGCCGTCTTTTTTAAGGGAGCCTATGATTGATTGTATGTTATCGCTGAAAAACGTGTCGCTGTTTTTTCTGTTTTTTGCCTAACATGCTGCTAATTCTTTGATTTCAGTGCCTGAATAACGGTCATCGTATCCGGCCTCACCCCACGCCATAGATAAAACGATTCAGCCGCCTGTTCCACCAGCATGCCGAGGCCATCAATGGATTGGGTGGCTCCATGTTGTATTCCCCACTGCACAAATGCCGTTGGTTTTTTGGCATACATCAGGTCATAACAGTTACCACTTGTTGCCAGTATATTATCGGGTAATGAGGGTATTTTACCCTCCAGGCTGGCGGCTGTTGCATTGATAATAAGATCAAAGGATTTACCCGCTAATACATCAAATCCACTGCCTTTAATATTCCCCAGGTCACTAAATAGTTCAGCCAGGGCGTGTGCCTTTGACTCAGTGCGATTGGCGATGTGTAGCAGTGTGGGGTTCTCTTGTAGCAGGGGTTCAATAATACCTCGAGCAGCGCCTCCTGCACCAAGTAATAACAGCTTTTTGTTTGTGATCTGAATACTGTTGTTTTTCAGATCATGGACAAGACCAATACCATCGGTATTATCACCATGATAGTCCCCGGGCGAATTAATGATAATGGTATTGACGGCACCCGCACGTTGCGCACGTTGGCTATGCTCACTACAGAGATCCCAGGCATTCTGTTTAAAGGGTACGGTAATATTCAGCCCCTTGCCACCCGCCGCTGAGAATTCCCCAACCGCATGAGGAAAATCATCTATATCAACCAGTAGGGCATTGTATTCAATATCCTGCTGGGTTTGTTCGGCAAACAGGCGATGAATGTTGGGGGACTTGCTATGGGCAATGGGGTTGCCCATAACGGCATATTGATCGCTCATATCAGGAGAAGATCCCTTTTAATATAAAGAAGAACAGGATCGACATAATGGCACCTGCTGGCAGGGTGACAATCCATGATAGGAATATGGTGCGTACGACGTGCATATTCAGGGCACCGATACCGCGTGCCAGACCAACACCGAGGACACCGCCGACCAGGGTGTGTGTGGTTGAGATCGGGATGCCGGTGCCCGATGCCAACACCACGGTGGTGGCAGCCGCTAAGGTGGCAGCAAAACCGCTGCTTGGGGTGAGTTCGGTGATCTGAGTGCCTATGGTGCGAATCACTTTATGTCCATAGGTAACGAGCCCAACAACAATACCGGCACCACCGAGTAGCAATATCCAGGACGGCATCTGACTCTTTTGTGAAATCACGCCACCACTCTCCACAATGCTGACAACAGCGGCGAGTGGTCCTACCGCATTAGCTACATCATTGGAGCCATGGGCAAAGGCCATGGCACATGCAGTGAACATCATTAATACGGCAAAGACCTTTTCCACATTGGTGAAGTGAAAGTCGCGATCAGCTTCTGGATCAAATTTCATCTTGCCAATCAGGATATAACCAATGAGCATCGAGATAAGACCCGCGCTAGTGGCAATAAGATATTGCTGTGTATGGCCAATATCCAGGCCGAGATGCTTCAGCCCCTTGACCAGGGTGACCAGTGCGATAATGAAGCCGACCAGGAAGATGTAATAAGGGACGTATTTCTTTGCATAGTACAGGGGCTTTTTGGTGTTCAGGATGAGTTTTTGTACACTCATGAATAGCCAGTAGGCAATGATCCCGGATAATGCGGGGGAGATCACCCAGCTCATGGCAATGGTGCCAACCTTATCCCATTTAACGGCATCAACACCGATACCCACGGCAGCAAAACCAACAATGGCACCAACAATCGAGTGTGTGGTCGATACTGGCCAACCGGCACGAGAGGCGATTAATAACCAGCAACCGGCGGATAATAATGCGGCTAACATGCCGTAGACAAGGAGTTCAGGGGTATTGGTTAGCAGGCTGGCATCAAGCATTCCCTTGCGAATGGTCTGAGTGACCTGGCCACCGGCAAGATAGGCTCCCGCAAACTCAAAGACAGCGGCAATAATGATCGCCTGGCGGATGGTGATAGCACCTGATCCTACCGAGGTACCCATTGCGTTGGCGACATCATTGGCACCCACCCCCCATGCCATAAATAAACCAAAGGCACAGGCGAGAGTAATAAAAATAAAGGCATGTTCCATTCTATATCTCCTAGCGCGCCAGCATTAATTCAAGGCGACTGCCAACACGTTGGGAATAATCACCAAGGTCACCAATTAAGTCAATGACCTTGTACAGGAACATGATCTCGACAGGATCCATGTTTTTTTCCAGTTTGAATACCGATTTACGAATTCTGACTTGAATCTTGTCAGTGTCACTCTCGATCTTGTTAAGTTTCTTGATCATGGATTCGACCAGTTTCACCTCTTTGCCGCGAAAGCCTGTCTCAACCAGTTCATCCAGTTCATTGATGGCGATCTGTGCCTGCTCGGAGGCATCAATCGAACGATCAACAAAATCAATAAAGGGCTCGGATAGTTCTTCCGGTATCACCATTTTTCTACCGACAATCAGTCCGGCAATATCCTTGCTCTTATTGGCGATCATGTCCTGCATGGTGAGCACCTCCAGCAGATCCCGGCGCGATACCGGCATGAACAGGCTTCGGGGCAGATGTAAGCGTAGGTCTTTTTTGAGTTTATCTGCCTGTCCTTCCAGTTTGGCAATCAGGGTTTGTTGTTTCCTGGCAGCGCTCCAGTCTTGTGCAACGACCTGTTGCATAAAGACTCTGAGCTCAGAGACGCATTCCTGAACGCTTGCCATATGGGTTTGCAGCGGATGAACAGGGGACTTGCCGAAGAGGCTGGATATTGTTGTGCGGGGCATTTTGAGATGACTCCTTATTTTTTATTTAACCATTGCGCTGCTTTTTTAGCGGCATAGGTAAGAATGCCATCTGCGCCAGCGCGTTTGATGGATAATAGAGACTCCATAATAACAGCCTCTTCATTCAGCCAGCCGTTATTGGCGGCCGCCATCAGCATGGCATATTCACCGCTGACCTGATAGACAAAGGTCGGAACCGCTAATTCCTGTTTGATGCGATAGACGATATCCAGATAGGGCATACCCGGTTTGATCATCACCATATCGGCACCCTCATTAATATCCAGTTGTACCTCACGGATGGCCTCATCGCTATTGGCTGGATCCATCTGGTAGCTGTATTTATCGGCACCTGCTAGATTGGCCGCTGAGCCAACGGCATCCCTGAAGGGGCCGTAAAAGCTGGAGGCGTATTTGGCTGAATAGGCGAGAATACGGGTATTGATATGACCGTTGCTTTCCAGTGCCTGACGAATGACACCAATACGACCATCCATCATATCAGAGGGAGCAACAATATCGGCACCTGCCTCGGCGTGGGAGAGTGCCTGGCGTTTGAGTGTCTCGACAGTGATGTCATTGAGGACATAGCCGGTTTCATCGATGATGCCATCCTGACCATGGACGGTGAAGGGGTCAAGAGCCACATCGGTGATGATACCCAGTTCAGGAAAAGCCTGTTTGATCGCACGTACCGTGCGTTGAGCCAGTCCCTCAGGGTTATATGCCTCAGCAGCAGTATCTGTCTTTTTGTCCGTCGCGGTGACGGGGAACAAGGCCATTGCCGGGATACCCAATTCGAGTAATTGTTCAGCCTCCTGCAATAACAGATCAATACTCAGGCGTTCGATCCCCGGCATGGACGGGATGACCTCACGCTGATTGTTTCCATCCAGCACAAAGACGGGATAGATCAGGTCATCGCAACTTAGGCTATTTTCTCTGACCAGACGGCGTGAGAAGGCATCCTTGCGTAGACGTCGCATGCGGGTGTGCGGGTAGCTGATGTTGTTATCACTACTCATGATAAAGGCTCCAGGGACTTGTTTTGATCATGATGTCGTTATGGTGGAGATTATAACATTGCTGGAGGCTGTGTCATCCGAGTTTATGTGGTATGAGATAACAAGTATTTTTCATGTTTTTTTGTTTCTGTTTTTTTTAATTAGTTGAAATTAAACATATAATTTATAAAATAACAACACATTTTTCAGGCTTTTATCAATTTTTATTAAAGATATCCAGGCTACCGACGATACCCTTAGTGAACTTAATGAGATGATATTTAATTGTTTATGGTATGGGTCTGAACCGGCAGAGCTTAAAAAGTGAGACCCATTGGATTTATCAACAGATGGTTGTGAAGACCCGTTTTAGCGGGGATCCTGAAATCGGTTGTGATCCAATCCTTGAGAGTAATAGTTCTGAATATTTGGAACGGATCCATACCATAAACACTCTCCATGTTTACTGACTCCTCCGACGCTGAGAAGCGTTACTTTTAGACCTTACACCTTGTAAGGTCTTTTTTTTATCCTTTTTTCATAGGTTGCACAGGTTACACCTGTCATTTGTGTATATGTTTGTTATCCCCGCCTGCGCGAGGATGACATTTAACGACGTAGTGTTTTATTGTTTAAGGCATCCTTGATAACGCTGGGCTTCTCTTGTGTGCCGACATCACCATAAATAATCATATCAATCTGTTGGGCAAACTGTTTGCGTACCTGTAGTGGGTTGCGAGCGGGGGGGTGACCGCTCAGGTTGGCGCTGGTGGATATCAGGGGGCCGCCCCATGCCTGACATAGCGCCGCAGCCAGTGGGTGAGCGGTTACTCGCACGGCTAGACTGGTGTGTCTTCCGCGTAGCCAGATGGGGACTTCAGGATGTGCGGGGCAGACCCAGGTAACATGTCCGGGCCAGGAACGATATAACGTACGCATGGTTTTTGTTGGCAGGGGCATTAATAAATCGGATAGTTGGCTAAAATCAGAGGCGATGAGTATCAGTCCTCTGGCTTGTGAGCGTCCTTTTAGTGTCAGCAGGTGTTGGACTGCCTCTGGATTAAAGGGGTCACACCCTAGTCCATAGACTGATTCTGTGGGGTAGGCGAGTATGCCGCCTTTGTGCAGACATCGAACGGCTTGTTGCAGCCGCCAGGGGGGCATGTCAGGTATAACCGAATTCACCACACCACTGCTGACTTTTATAGTCCAGATAGAACCAATGCGGGGTGAATGCCTGTGGGTTTGTTATCGGCATGGTCATGGTCGGCACCTCATCATTGGCATCGACCAGTCGGCATTGTGCTGTGCAGATGGGGCGAAAGCTGATCTTGAGACCGGGTGCGGCATCAACTGCATCATCACTGATGGTATCTTGAAAGCGAACTTGTTTCTTGATCAGGCAACTGAAGTAGAGTTGCATCTCGACCTGCAACGGCTGATCGCGTTGTGCCAGTGCCCGTTGCGCCTTCTTGCTCAGGGTTACTTTGATTTCTCTGCCGTGTAGTTCGATCATGTTCATTCTGAGCTCTCTTCATCTTCTTCCTGTTCATAAGGCTCGGAGAACTTACATTCCTTTTGCGGACATACCTTTTCCGTACCGCGTTTTTTAGTGGTCTTGACGGTCAATATCGGCCATCCACAATCAGGACATTTTTCGTTGAGAGGCAGATTCCAGATGGCATATTCACAATCCGGGTAACGTTGGCAGGAATAGAAGATCTTGCCGTAACGTGATTTTCGTTTCAGTATGTTGGCCTCATGGCATTGAGGACACTCGACACCACTATCTTCAGGAGCCTCCAAAGGTTCGATATGCTTACAAGTCGGGTAATTGCTACAGCCAATAAACTTGCCATAGCGGCCACGGCGGATGATCAGATCGGACTCACATTTTGGACACTTCCTGCCTTCAATCACCTCTGGTTTATCGGCTTCTTCACGGCTTTCGTCCAGGTTGCGGGTATAGTCGCACTCAGGGTAGGCGGTGCAACCAATGAAACGGCCCCGTCGACCCAGTCGGATGGACAGCGGTTCTTCACACTTGGGGCATTTCTCATCCATCTTTTCCTGCGTCACATCCTTGCGCTGTACACTCTCTTCCTTGTCGTCAATGAGTGCCTTGAAGGGCACCCAGAAGTCACGCATTAATGGAACCCAGTCTTTCTCGCCACGCGCAATGGCATCCAGGTCATCTTCCAGTCTGGCAGTAAAATCGTAATCGACATACTGGGTAAAGTGCTGGCTTAGGAAACGACTGACAATGGAGCCCACATCGGTGGGTTGAAAGCGCTTTTTATCCAGCGTGACGTATTCCCGCTGTAGCAACGTGGAGATGATACTGGCATAGGTTGATGGTCGACCAATACCGTGTTCTTCCAGCGTCTTGACCAGGCTGGCCTCAGTGAAGCGAGGAGGTGGCTCGGTAAAATGTTGTTCGGGAACGATTTCATCCAGTTTAATCTGTTCGCCTTCTTCCATGGCGGGTAACAGATTGCTATCCCCGTCTCCGCCCTTTTTATCGTCCATGCCTTCCTGATAAACGGCCATAAAACCAGGTTTGGCAATGGTCGATCCAGTGGCGCGGAAGATGTTTTTATCACCACAGGAAAAATCAATGCCCACCGTGTGAATGGTGGCATGAATCATCTGACAGGCGATAGTACGCTTCCAAATCAGATTATAGAGTTTGAACTGGTCGGCACTCAGATGTTTTTTGATCTCGTCGGGTACCACATCGGCAACAGTGGGGCGAATGGCCTCATGTGCCTCCTGGGCATTCTTTGCCTTGGTCTTGTAGGTGCAGGGTTTGTCCGGTAGGTTTTCCTTGCCATAACGGTGGCTAACAACCTCACGGATGGCTTCCAGTGCCTCTTGTGCCAGATTAACCGAATCGGTACGCATGTAGGTGATTAGACCCACGGCGCCATTACCAATATCGATGCCTTCATAGAGTTGCTGTGCGGTACGCATGGCGCGACTGGCAGAGAAACCGAGTTTTCTTACCGCCTCTTGTTGCAGGGTTGAGGTGGTGAAGGGTGCTGCCGGGTTGCGTTTGCGTTGTTTCTTCTCAACCTTTGTCACCACCAGGCTGCCATCGGCTGCCTTGGCTAGATCGCTCTCTGCTGCCTTGGCCTTTTTTTCGGTATTGATGCTGAATTGACCCAGCTTTTTATCCTTGTAGTGGGTGAGCTTGGCCTTGAATGCCTGTTTGTCCTTGGTCAGGGCCGCTTCAATGCTCCAGTATTCCTTGGGCTCGAATTTCTCGATCTCCAGTTCACGTTCCGCAATCATGCGTAAGGCGGGGCTTTGAACGCGTCCAGCCGATAGACCGCGGCGGATTTTCTTCCACAGCAGAGGGGAGAGGTTGAAACCCACCAGATAATCCAGTGCCCGGCGTGCCTGTTGGGCATTAACCTGTTCCATTACCAGGCCGCGCGGATGTTCCACGGCCTCCTGAATGGCACGTTTGGTGATCTCATGAAAGACAACGCGTTGTACAGTCTTGCCCTTTAATAGCCCACGATCTTCCAGCAGTTCTTGTAGATGCCATGAGATGGCCTCTCCCTCGCGATCCGGATCAGTTGCCAAATAAAGGGTGTCGGCCTTCTTCATCGCCTTGACGATGGTATCGAAGTGTTTATGATTTTTTTCGATTATTTGATACTTCATGGCAAAATCATGTTCGGTATCAACCGCCCCCTCTTTGGGGATAAGGTCGCGAATATGACCATAGGAGGCCATAACCTCAAAGTCTTTGCCGAGGTATTTTTTGATGGTCCGGCACTTGGCCGGAGACTCTACGATAACTAAATTTTTACTCATGGCGATGAAAAATACAGTGACAGGCTAGCTGTTTGCAAGTATTAAAATACATGCAACAGGGGGTTTATTGTGTAAGACATTGTTTTATATACAAAAAATAAAAAACACTAAAATATTAATTTTCCGAATTTAGTGAATGCTGCCAGAAAACTCTTCAAATACCAGGTCTTCAATCCAGGTATAGGCAGCCTCCTGACCGGGCTGGTTGAATAGCACCATAAGAATCACCCACTTGAGCTGGTCGATATCAATATCCTCGGCATCCAGTGCCATTACACGGTCGATGACCAGTTCACGGCTATGCGGGTTGAGGATGCCCATTTGCTCAATAAACATTAGAAAACCACGACACTCAACGTCAAGACGATCATTTTCCTGGTCGGTAAATAGTCGTATGGCATGCTGATTCTGTGTTAGCAGGGGGGAATCGTTGTGTTGAGCAGCGAGACCTTCCAGCCAGTCAAAGGCCTTGCCGACCTCAATGGGTGGAAAGCCAACTTCTAGCAGTTCGACCTGTAATGATTCACGATCAGGACGGATGTCGATGTCATCATCCATATAATAGTTCTCGAACAAATACATCAACACGTCGAGTATGTCTTCTTTCATGCCAGGGAGCCCTTAATCTCTTATTAAGATTTGCAGTATACACCATTATTGGCAGTGATATGTCCCTTAAATTCAAGGATTAGTAGCATGGATGATAGTGTTTCCACGCTTAACTGGCTGCGTTCGATGAGTTGGTCAATGCTGACGGGGCTATGATCGATACAACTGAGTAGTTGTTGGTATTCTGCGTCTATTTCCGGGATGTCTGCTTGTGAATCGGAGGAAATTTCAGGTGGTTCTACGGTGGCTTGTTGTAGGGCAATACTGGCTAGGGGTGCTAGTTCTTCCAGTATATCGGCAGCGGTTTCAACTAGCTTGGCACCATTACGGATGAGTTGATGGCAGCCACGAGCCAGAGGGTTATGGATGGATCCGGGTATGGCAAAGACCTCCCTGCCTTGATTGGCGGCACAGCGTGCGGTAATGAGTGAGCCTGAGCGTATCGCAGCCTCAACCACCAGGGTGCCGATGCTCAGACCGCTGATAATGCGATTGCGTCGTGGAAAGTTTTCCGGTCTGACACGGGTATCAGGCGGGAATTCAGAGACCAACAGACCTTGAACGGCAATGCGGTGTGCCAGGTCATGGTGTTGAGCTGGATAGATACGATCCAGCCCCGTTCCCATCACGGCAATGGTGCTGCCTTGTGCGCGCAGGGCACCATGGTGGCTGGCGGCATCAATGCCCAGTGCTAGACCGCTGGTGATGGTTAAACCGGTGGTTGCCAGGTGATGAGCAAACTGTTGTGCGGTTTCCTTACCGCTGGGGCTGGGGTTGCGGCTACCGACGATGGCGAGCTGTGGTTCACACAAGGCTTCTATATTGCCGTGCAGGAATAATAGTGGGGGTGCATCACTGATCTCTTTGAGCAACGTGGGGTAGTGTGCATCGTGTAGGCTAACAATATGGTTATTGGCTTGTTGCAGCCAGTGCATATCCCTGTCGACAGCGTCCCAGTCAGGCCGATCCAGATAGTGGCAGGTTTCTTCTCGAAGGGCTTTTTTTAGTCGTAATCCTCGGTAATTATTGAATATTTCATTAATATTTTCGCTGGCTTGCAAGAGGTTCTGAAAGCCTATGGCACCAATGCCGGGTGCCCGTAACAGGGCGAGCCATTGACGTAGTGTTTCTTCGGGCAAGGTGTTGAAGTTCATATTCGCCATCCTCCTTGATGTGAGATATACGGGTTATGGGCTTGATGTTCAGGGTGCGCGCACAATATCACTGATATGAACCGGTCGATTGGCCTCCATAATCAAGGCATAACTGATGCGTTCAAAGCTACGAAAAACCATAAGTAATCCTGTTTGTTCATCGGGTAAGGTGACATATTCACTCACTGGGTTTTGCGAAGTGTCCTCGATGGTTGCCCCCATCTGGTCGATGGCAAAGACATGACCGGCTTCAATTGAGTCCTGTTTGCCCAGGTTGAGGGCAACAATCTGATATTGGCCAATCTGATTGATTCCGTTGAGTACCGAGATGATCTTGCCCTGGGTCTCTTGTGGTGGGGTATGGGGCACGAATTCATGGGCGGATTTATCCTCAATAACCGGTTGTAGGCGATCATGGTTACGCACCTCCATACGGGTATGAGTCAGGCGCAAGATGGCAGGATCACCATAGGCAACGAGATCAGCATCACCCAGGTGGACAGCCTCATAGGCCAGCGTTTCACCGCTATCAGGGTCAATATAGGGTTGTGCCGGGCGGAAAATACGGTAACGTTTGGCATTGCTTGCGGGGTCGATATTGCGTGCGTAGATGCGGTCGTCGGCGGCATTTAACAGGCGGCTTTTGGGGTCATGGATGGTGTAGGGAGCATGCGCCAGTTGGTCTTTATCAATGGCGATGGTATGGCTCAGGAACTGGTCGATAATATCCCTGGGGATGGTGGGTATGCGGGTTTTTAAGGGTTGTATGCGTGTCTTGGGCGACCATTTAAGGGTAGAACTGCCGCGCTGGATTTGTAATTGCGGCACACCATTAACATAGACCAGATTGATCAGGTCACCGGGGTAAATCAGGTGGGGGTTCTTGATCTGTGAATTGATATCCCAGATCTCTTCCCATTGCCACGGGTGTTGCAGGAAGTGACCGGAAATATCCCACAGGGTATCCCCTTTTTTCACCACGTATTGTTCAGGATGCCCTTCTTTTAAGCTGATGACATCGGCATGAGCCAGTGGGGCGCATAGCAGGAATACGAGTAAACTTATGTAATAGCTTAATTTCATTGATCAGACCCTGAGTATTGTACCTGCCCTATCTTAACTGTATGAGTAAGCGATGGGAAGTGACCTTGTTCTCATAAGCTGTTGTCGGGTTACGCATAGTCGTAACCCGACAAATTCACATAATTTACCGTATAATCACCATCATGATACTCAATATATTACATTTCCCTGATCCACGTTTGCGCACCCGGGCTGTCCCAGTGACGGTCTTTGATGATGGGCTGAAACAAATCGTCGAGGATATGTTTGAAACCATGTATGAGGCACCGGGGATTGGGCTGGCTGCCACCCAGGTTGACATCCATCAACGTATCATTGTGATTGATGTCAGTGAAGACAAGGATCAGCCTTTCTGTCTGATTAATCCCGAGATTATTACCTTGCAGGGTGAAGAAGAGATGGAAGAGGGTTGCCTGTCGGTGCCGGGTGTTTACGAGAAGGTGACGCGTGCAGAGAGTGTCAGTGTTCGAGCGATGGATACGTCGGGCAAAACCTTTGAAATGGAAGCAGATGAGCTGCTGGCTATTTGTATTCAGCATGAGGTTGATCACCTGAATGGTCGTTTGTTTGTTGATCACCTGACGCGTCTTAAACAACATCGTATCCGCAAGAAACTGGAAAAGGAACGCAAGCGTGGGCTGCATGTTGATGTGACATCGCATGCTCAGTTGTAAGTAACGAATACTATGGGTATGAGAATTATATTTGCGGGAACCCCGGATTTTGCTGTGCCCTGTCTTCAGGCAGTGATTGATTGCGGACATGATATCGTGGCTGTTTATACCCAGCCTGATCGCCCGGCAGGTCGGGGGCGCAAGTTAAAGGCAAGTCCGGTCAAGGTGCTGGCTCTAGACCAGGGTATTGAGGTCAGGCAGCCGTTGAATCTCAAAGATGCGGATGTACAACAGGCCCTGGCTGAACTGAAAGCCGATTTAATGGTCGTAGTGGCTTATGGTCTGATTCTGCCAAAGGTGGTGCTTGATTTGCCGCGTCGTGGTTGTGTCAATGTGCATGCCTCCCTGTTACCCCGTTGGCGCGGTGCAGCACCGATTCAGCGTGCAATTTTGGCGGGTGATGAGCAGACCGGGGTCTGCCTGATGAAGATGGATGTGGGGCTGGATACGGGTGATATCTATGCAGAATGCAGCTGTCCCATTGGTGTAGCAGAGACGGCTAGTGAGCTGCATGATCGTTTATCTGCGTTGGGTGCGGAGTTGTTGGTGGCGCAACTGGGGTTGATTCTTGCGGGTTCTTTAACGGCCCTGCCGCAGCAGGATGAGAGTTGTTATGCCGCGAAACTGGAAAAACAGGAGGCCGAGATTGACTGGTCGCTGGATGCCGGACAGATTGTGCGGCAGGTGATGGCCTTCAATTCATGGCCGGTGGCCTTTACCTGGCTGGCCGATAAATCTCTGCGTATCTGGCGAGCTGAACGGCTGGAGGGTCATTTATTGGATAGCGGGGTTGCCGGACAGGTGTTGAAAACGGGTAAGCAGGGGATTGAGATTGCCTGTGGACAAGGTGTGGTTCGTCTACTGGAGGTGCAACTTGCCGGGGCGCGCCGGATTAGTGCGGGTGATTTTGTTAATGCGCACAAGCTGGACGATACCGTCCTGGGGCGATCCTGACTAATGGCTAAGGGGCTAACAGCCAGGGCTTGTGCTGCCCGGGTGGTAACACAGGTACTAGTGGATGGTCGTTCCTTATCCGATGTGTTGGCTGCGGGGATGGAGCGTTTAATTCGGCAAAAGGAAAGGGCGCTGGTACAGGAGATCGTCTACGGTGTATTGCGTTGGCAACCGCGGCTGGATGTCTTGTTGGGGAAACTGTTGCATAAGCCCTTCAAAAAGAAAGACCGGGCATTACATAGCTTGTTATTGGTGGGTCTCTATCAGTTGGCGTATATGAAGGTGGCCAGCCATGCGGTGGTGAATGAAACCGTACAGGTAACGCGCGAGTTGGGGTTCAGTTGGGCAACGAAACTGGTTAATGCCATATTGCGTAATTATCAACGTAATAGAGTTGATCTGGATGCCGAACTGGATCAGGATGACATCAGTTGTTGGGCGCATCCACAGTGGTTATTACAGGCCTTGCGTAAGGATTGGCCAGATTGTTGGCAGGCGATTGCCGAGGCCAATAATCAATATCCACCGATGGCATTGCGGGTGAATGAACAAAAGGTGGCTGTCGAGTCTTATCGGGATAAATTACAGCAGCAGGAAGTTAAAGCTGATTTGCATCGCTATGCAGGTCAGGCCTTGTGCCTGGAACACGCACTGGCGGTAGAGAGTCTGCCGGGTTTTGATCAGGGCTGGGTCTCGGTACAGGATCCTGCGGCACAAATAGCGGCGAGCCTACTGGATGTGCAGCCGGGTATGCGGGTACTGGATGCCTGTTCAGCACCCGGTGGTAAGGCCGCACATATACTGGAACAGACAGCAGGACTGGAGCAGTTGATTGCCCTGGATATTGATGAGCAACGTCTGCAACGGGTCGCACAGAATATGCAGCGACTACAATTACACGCGGAGTTGGTGGTCGGTGACGCGGCACAGATTGATGACTGGTGGGACGGCAAGCCATTTGAGCGTATATTACTGGATGCACCCTGTTCAGCAACAGGTGTTATTCGACGACACCCGGATATCAAATTATTGAGACGGCGTAAGGATATTGATCGTCTGGTTGAGTTGCAGTCACGTATCCTTAACGCCTTATGGTCATTACTGGCACCTGGTGGGCGTTTGGTTTATGCGACTTGTTCGGTTATGAAGGCAGAGAATGAGGAACAGATTAGTGGCTTTTTGTCGCAGCATGCAGATGCTGAAGAGGTGGAGTTTGATGCTCAGTGGGGGCAGCAACGTTTGTGTGGTCGACAGATCTTGCCGGGTGAAGAGGGCATGGATGGTTTTTACTATGCCGCGATACTTAAGACAAGCGGGAGAGAGTAGCTTGTGTTGATACGTTTTTTTGCCTGTTTGTTGTTGTTTGGCTGGGTGGGTATCACCATTGCTGATGAATTGACTGCTGAGTTTCGGGTGAAGAATGCTGAAACACGAGTGGTTGATGAGGTCTATCGTCTGGATGCCAATATTGATTTCAGGTTGGCATCGGTGATGAAAGAGGCATTGCTCAGTGGTGTTGATCTGGTGATTGAGTTACAGATTAAGGTGGTTAATGAGCGTGACTGGATGTGGAATGCCAATATTGCCGAGCTCAGTCTGAGATATCAATTACGTTACCATGCCTTGAGTGAGCGTTATCTGGTTATCGATGTGAGCACCGGGCTGCAGCAGAACTTCCGTCAACTGGATGATGCCTTGCAGTTTATCGGTAACATAAGGGATTTCCCCATGCTTGATCAGCGTTTGTTATCGGTAGGTGATTTTTATATTGCGCAGTTGCGTGCTGTGTTGGATAAGGAGTCCTTGCCCACGCCAATGAAATTACAGGCCTATACACTGTCCCGGTGGAATCTGTTGAGTGAGTGGTATTCATGGCCATTGCAACCCTGAAACGACTAGGCCGTAGTGTATGGCCGATGTTGCTGTTATTTTTTTTGTTATTGGTGTCGTTGTCCTTTATGAACAACGCGACACATAACTCAACGCAATTTGATGAATCCTATCTCTGGTTGTTACTCACCAATGTCATTGGTATCTTTGTCCTTATTCTGCTGATTGGTATTAATCTTTACTGGTTGGCACGTCAGTATCGTCAGCGCGTGGCGGGTGCTCGATTAACAGTGCGTATGGTGCTGATGTTTGTCACCCTTTCGGTTGCGCCAGTCTCTGTGGTTTATTACTTTTCCCTGCAATCCTTGCAAACAGGTATTGATAGCTGGTTTGATGTGCGCGTGGAGGATGCTTTGCAGGATTCACTGGAGTTGAGCCGTAGCTCATTTGATTTGAGGCTGCGAGACATGTTATCCATGACGGAAAAGATGGCGATTGAATTAAAAGATGTGGCGGGTGCGATGGCACCGTTAGGACTTTATGATTTGCGTGTGCGTAGTGGTGCACAGGAGCTGACGATATTAGGTGATAATGGCAGGATTATTGCTTCAAGTAGTGTTGATATTGGTAATGTTGTTCCTAGTAGACCAACCGATTCGGTTTTGTTGCAGGTGCATCAGGGATACTCTTATGTCGGGCTTGATCCGATGAGTGATAGTGGGCTGCATGTGCGTGCAGTGGTTTTGGTGCCGCGCGCCGACCCGCTCAGAGAAGGGCATATTTTACAGGCATTGTATCTTGTGCCGGATCGTTTTAGTCGGCGAGCTGAGTCTGTGCAAAAGGCCTTTTCACGTTATAAGGAACTCGCTTTTCTACGCGAGTCTTTGAAATACAGTTATATCCTGACCCTGTCATTGGTCTTATTGTTGAGTCTGTTGTCTGCGGTATGGGGAGCCTTTTATCTGGCGCGTAAAATGGTTGCGCCAATTCGTGATCTTGCTGAAGGAACGCGTGCTGTGGCTGAAGGTCAATATGACAAACGCTTACCGGTGCCGGGTAATGATGAGCTGGGTTTCCTGGTGACCTCGTTTAATGAAATGACAGCGCGCCTGTCACGCGCCAGGGATGATGCACACAAGAGTCAGTTATTGGTTGAAGGGCAGCGCGCCTATCTTGAGATGTTGTTGGCGAGTATTTCATCAGGCGTTATGAGCTTTTCTGCTGATTTCAAATTGGCGATGGTGAATGATGCTGCTGAACATATCCTTGGTGTTCAGTTAAAGCATTGTATCGGGGAGCCCATTGATGCTATTCAGGAGCGTTATCCGTTCTTGTTACCATTGATGGAGTTGATTTATACGCATGGTTCCGAGGGTGAGTTGCATTGGGATGAAGAGGTCGTGTTACAGGGTGATCAGGGCAGGCGGGTGTGCCTTTGTCGTGGTGCCCGGCAAGTGCAATCGGGGCTGGGTGATGATGGTCAGGTTATTGTTTTTGATGATGTGACGAGCCTGTTACAGGCGCAGCGAGATGCGGCATGGAGTGAGGTGGCTCGACGTCTGGCGCATGAAATCAAGAATCCTTTAACCCCGATTCAGTTGTCCGCCGAGCGTTTGCGGCATAAATATCTGGCTAAGATGGATCCTGCCGATGCCGAGGTGCTGGATCGAGCGACGCATACGATTGTGCAGCAAGTTGAGGCAATGAAGACCATGGTTAATGCCTTTTCCGAGTATGCGCGTACACCACATATGCAAAAAGAATTGCTGGATTTGAATGTTCTGTTGCTGGAAGTGGTTGATCTTTATCAGGTGAGTCACTCAAATATTGGTTTTGAGGTTGATCTTGATGCGGGCACTTGTATGATACAGGCGGATGCTTTGCGTATCCGGCAACTGGCACATAATCTGATCAAGAATGCTATTGAAGCCAATAGTAATAATGAGCATCCGCATGTATGGGTCTCAGGGAATGTCCTGGAGGATCAAAAGGGAAGCTATGTCGAATTATTAATCAAGGATGATGGGCCAGGGTTTTCTGACGCATTGATGGAAGACCCATTTGAGCCTTATGTAACGACCAAGCATCGGGGTACGGGGCTGGGTCTGGCAATTGTTAAAAAGATTGTTGAAGAGCACGGTGGTATGATTTATATCAAAAATAGGTCGCAGGGCGGTGCGCAGATTAGCGTGCGTTTTCAGTTGGCAGATTTGTGAAGCGGTGATTACGGGGTATTAAGCTTATGACAGTTGCACATATTCTGGTCGTTGATGACGAGCCTGATATTCGTATTTCAATACAGGACATCCTGTTGGATGAAGGTTACGATGTGAGTGTGGCTGAGAGCGCAGAGGCGGCAATAGAATTGCTGGAGTCGCGTCGGCCAGATGCGATATTGCTGGATATCTGGATGCAGGGTATTGACGGCATTACCTTGTTGCGTGAATGGGTGGATGGTGATGGTCTGCCTTGTCCAGTGATTATGATTTCCGGTCACGGTTCAGTTGAAACGGCAGTAGAGGCGACCCGTCTAGGTGCTTACGATTTTATTGAAAAACCGATCTCCCTGGCTAAATTGCTGGTGACTATCGAGCGGGCGCTTGAGGTCGATAAGCTACAGAAAGAGAATGTTGGTTTACGTCATCAGGTGCATGGAATGACCGAGCCGATTGGGCGCAGTGCAGTAATGCAGGGGCTACGTGAACAAGCGGTTCGTATGGCGCAGCATGACGGGGTGGTGCTGATTCGTGGTTTGACGGGTAGTGGACGTAAGGTGCTTGCCCATTATTTGCATGAACATAGTCTGTATAAAGACGGAGCTTTTATTGATGTGAGTGTGGCATCGATCTCGAAGGATGATGCCGATAAAGCCTTGTTTGGTAGTGAAGATGAAGAGGGTGTGCATTATGGTTTATTAGAGCAGGCCAATGCCGGAACTCTGTATCTAGATGATGTTGCCGATATGAATGAGCAGACCCAGGTTTATTTATTGGGGGCGCTGGAAACACGTTCATTTATGCGTGTGGGTGGCAAGGAAGCGGTTAGGCTAAATGCACGGATTATTGCCGTTACCCAGCATGATCTGGAGGATGAAGTTAGGCAGGGACGATTCCGCGAGGCGCTTTATTTTCGTTTAAATGTATTGCCACTGGAGGTTCCCGAATTACAGGGACATAGTGAAGACATACCGGAGTTACTCAGTTATCACGTTGACTTTTTTGTTAATCAGGAAAACTTGCCTTATCGACATTTTTCGATTGCAGCACAAAATAGATTGCGTAATTATACCTGGCCGGGGAATATTCGTGAGTTGAAGAATATGGTGCAGCGGTTGTTGATACTGGGTACGGGTGATGAGATTGGTTTGGATGAAGTAGAGGCAGCGATTAGTTCGCTGTCGGGTGTTCATGGCAGTACGGTAGAGATGCCGATCTCATTTGATCTTCCTTTGCGTGAGGCGCGCGAGCAGTTTGAAAAACTTTATCTGGAGCGGCAGTTAGAACAGTCCGGGGGGAGTGTGGGAAAATTGGCGAATATTAGTGGTATGGAGCGGACGCATTTGTATCGGAAATTGAAGTCTTTGGGGATTGATTATTAAAAAGTGCCTGGTGAGTTCGAGACATGAATCACTCTTCTCCAGCAGAGACGCGCCGTGAAACCATCCATGGTGGCTCCATGCCCGCGTCCATGCGGGCAAGGGTCTCTGCTAGAGAAGAGCAATTCCTGTCTCTTGAGTTAACGGGGCGGTAAGGATTGTTTTTTTTTGAATCTGCCGGTCTCTAGCCGTTTATGGGGTAGTGGTGGTACCCTTGACAGATTGAATATGGATTATGCGTTTAGATTATGGTTAATGGGTGTAGCAGGTAGACGATGAAGATAATAATATTAGGTGCGGGGCAGGTGGGGAGTTCTGTTGCGCGTAATCTGGCGAGTGAGGCCAATGATATTACGGTGGTCGATACGGATGCGGAGTTGTTACATGATCTCCAGGATCGTATTGATATTCGTACTGTGGTGGGTTATGCCTCTCATCCCGGGGTGTTGAGACAGGCGGGTGCGGAGGATGCCGATCTGTTGCTGGCGGTGACTAATAGTGATGAGGTGAATATGGTGGCCTGCCAGATTGCCTATTCTGTTTTTCATACACCGACCAAGATTGCGCGTGTGCGTTCAAATGAATACCTGGATTATCCGCGTCTGTTTGGTGAGGATGCGCTGCAGATTGATTTATTGATCAGTCCTGAACAACTGGTGACGGATTACATCCTGCGTTTGATTGAACACCCGAGTGCCTTACAGGTATTGGACTTTGCTGGTGGTAGGGTGCAGTTGGTGGCTGTTCGCGCCTATAACTCGGGTCCTTTGGTGGGGCATGAGCTCAGGGATTTGAGCAAACATATTCCTACTATTGAGGCACGGGTGGCGGCTGTTTTTCGTGAGGGCGAGTCGATCCCAATGGACGGTGATACGGTTATTGAGGTGGATGATGAGGTCTTCTTTGTCGCTGCCAGGGAGAATATTCGCACGGTTATGCGTGAGTTGAGGGAGCTGGATAAGCCAATCAAACGCGTGATATTAGCCGGTGGCGGTAATATTGGCATCCAGCTTGCCGAGGCACTTGAGGGGCGTTATAAGGTTAAGGTGATCGAACGCAACCCAGCCCGTTCACGCAAGATATCCGAGATATTGGATAAAGCGATTGTGCTGTTAGGTGATGCTGCGGATGAGAGTTTGTTGACGGAAGAGAATATTGAGAATACCGATGTGTTCTGTGCGTTAACTAATGATGATGAGGCGAATATTCTGTCGGCGATGCTGGCTAAACGTCTGGGTGCCCGGCGTGTGATGTCTTTGATTAATCGTGCTTCCTATGTGGACTTGGTACAAAGCGGTGAGATTGATATTGCTATATCACCACAGCAGGCTACCATTGGCTCATTATTAACCCATGTGCGACGAGGTGATGTGGTCGCGGTTCATTCCCTGCGCCGTGGTGCGGCTGAGGCGATTGAGGCGGTGGCGCATGGTGATCGTAATAGCTCAAAGGTTGTCGGGCGTACTGTGGAAGAGCTTAAGCTGCCTAAGGATATTAATATTGGTGCCATCGTTCGTGGTGATGATGTGGTTATTGCTCATCATGATACCGTTATTGAGTCTGAGGATCATATTATTCTGTTTGTAGCGGACAAGCGACATATTGCCAGTGTGGAACGGATGTTCCAGGTTGGTATTACGTTTATCTGATGTCACCTATGATTTTCATTGAGAGTAATAGGCTTGGTAAGTCCGGGACATGAATCGCTCTTCTCTAACAAAGGCATGCCGTGAAACCATCCATGGTGGCTCGACAGCCGCGTCCGTGCGGCTGACGGCCTTTGTTAGAGAAGAACAATCCCTGTCCCTTGAGTTAATAAGGTGGCAATGCCATGCAGTATAAAAACATTCTTCGTATCTTTGGTTTGTTGTTGATGCTATTTAGTATCACCATGCTGCCTTCACTCGGTATCGCCTGGTGGTATGGTGACGGGGCATCCCAGGCCTTTAGCGATGGTTTTTTTGCACCGTTAATCATTGGTGCTGTGCTGTGGTCTTTTTATCGAAATAATAAAAAGGAGCTGCGGGTACGTGATGGTTTCTTCGTTGTTATGTTGTTCTGGACGGTTCTTGCTGTTGTTGGTTCGATACCGTTGTTGCATCCTGACGGTGCCAATATGAGTATCACCGATGCGGTGTTTGAGTCCTTGTCTGGTTTGACTACCACGGGGGCTACGGTGATTACCGGTATTGATGATCTGTCCCATGCGGTATTGTTTTATCGGCAACTACTGCAGTGGTTGGGTGGTATGGGTATTATTGTATTGGCGGTTGCCGTTCTGCCGATGCTGGGTGTCGGTGGTATGCAATTGTATCGTGCCGAGACCCCGGGGCCGATGAAGGATAACAAGCTCACTCCACGCATTACCGAGACGGCGAAGGCACTCTGGTATATCTATCTTGGGCTTACTGTGGCGTGCACCTTGGCTTACTGGGTGGCAGGGATGACGCTATTTGATGCGGTGGCGCATGCCTTTTCGACAATTGCGATTGGTGGTTTTTCTACCCATGATTTGAGCATAGGCTATTTTAATAGTCCTGCCATTGAGGTGGTTGCTATTGTGTTTATGTTGTTGGCAGGGATGAATTTTGCACTGCATTTTCTGGCGTGGAATTCAAAAAGTCTGACTGCCTATATCATGGATACTGAGGTCAAGGTCTATCTATTATTGCTGGGGACGACCTCCTTGATTACCTTGAGTTATCTTTATCAATATGAGGTCTTTGACAGTATTGACCAGGTATTGGTTAAAGGGGTTTTTCATGTGGTATCCATGGGTACGACCACCGGGTTTAGCTCAGTCGATTATAATCACTGGCCCATTTTTTTGCCGACGCTGCTGCTGTTGAGTAGCTTTGTTGGTGGTTGTGCGGGTTCGACGGGTGGTGGTATTAAGGTGATTCGTTTTCTGTTGTTGATCAAGCAGGGTATGAGAGAGATTAAACAACTGGTGCATCCGAGTGCGCAGATTGTCGTTAAGGTGGGCAAGAAGGTGATGTCTGATCGGGTGATCCGGTCAATATGGGGGTTTTTCTCTGCCTATGTAGCGGCCTTTGTTGTAATGATGATGTTACTAATGGCGATGGGACTGGATCAGGTGACAGCATTTTCAGCCGTGGCAGCCTGTATGAATAATCTGGGTCCAGGTTTGGGGGCTGTCGCTTATCATTATGGTGATCTGGCTGATCCGGCAAAGTGGGTATTGTCCTTTGCCATGTTGTTGGGTCGACTGGAGATCTTTACTATCCTGGTTTTATTGAGCCCCACCTTTTGGCGACGTTGATGACAGCTATCCTGGTGCGTGGTACGCGCCCTACCATTGATGGGGGTGGCACGGATGGGTAGGGTGCGCACTGCGCGCACTGCGCACCATTCGAAGAAATGGGAGATGCATTATCAGAGTCAGGCGGTTGCGCACCCTCAATCTTGTTACGTCTTGTCCGAGTACCAGCACTTGTTGCCCGATCATGGATACGCATTAGACCTGGCCTGTGGCATGGGTGGTAATGCAGTGTTATTGGCGAAAAGAGGATTGCAGGTGACGGCTTGGGATTTCTCTGAGGCTGCTATTAAGGGTTTGTCTGCTTATGCCTCGAGCAATGAATTGAAGATACTGGCTGAGGTAAGGGATGTGGAGGATTCTCCCCCTGAGATTGAGACATTTGATGTGATTGTGGTGAGCTATTTTCTGGAGCGAGATCTGGCACCCTTTTTAATGCAGGCACTAAGACCGGGTGGCCTGCTGTTTTATCAGACCTTTATCCGTGATGTAGTGAGCGATGGTGGGCCGAGGAATCCTCAGTATCGTTTGGCGCGTGGTGAGTTACTCGATTTATTCGCTGACCTGCATCCTCTGATCTATCGGGAAGAGGGTAGTCAGGGGGATGTTAGCCAGGGTCTACGTAATGAAGCGTTACTAGTCGCACAGAGGTAGGGTGCGCACTGCGCACCAGTTTAAGGTGCGTGGTACGCATATATGGTCTCCTCCCAGTTTGCAAGACATTGTGAACCTTTAACAGTGACAGGATTGCTTCCATATATCCGGCCTG